>CACEKW010000012.1 GCA_902560185.1 uncultured Pelagibacteraceae bacterium
TAAGGAAGCTAGAGAAAGAGACGCAGATAGAATGTCACCAAGACAAGCTTGGCGAGCAATTCAAGCAGGTATGCCTGAGGATGTAATTATTTCAAGTGATATAGGAAATAATTGTGCAATTGGAAACGCCTATCCAACATTTGAAAAGCCAAGAAAATATTTAGCACCAGGTTTATTTGGTCCTTGTGGTTATGGTTTTCCATCAATTTTAGGTGCTAAAATTGGTTGTCCAAACACACCTGTAATTGGTTTTGCTGGAGATGGAGCATTTGGAATAAGCATGAACGAAATGAGCTCTTGTGCAAGAGAGGAGTGGCCAGCAATTACAATGGTAATTTTCAGAAATTACCAATGGGGAGCTGAAAAAAGAAATACAACTTTATGGTATGATAATAACTTTATAGGTACTGAACTTGATCCAAATTTAAGTTATGCAAAAGTAGCAGAAGCCTGCGGTTTAAAAGGAGTTACAGTTAAGACTATGGAAGAGACCACAGCTGCCATTAAACAATCTTGTGCAGATCAAAAGAAAGGTATTACAACATTTATTGAAGTAATATTAAATCAAGAATTAGGTGAACCTTTTAGAAGAGATGCCATGAAAGCACCAGTAAAAGTAGCTGGTATTAAAAAAGAAGATATGAAGAAACAACCTTCATTGAATTCTTAAGGTTAAACTAAAATTATTTTCTCAAGATTTAGAAGCTTTCTCTTTCGTTTCTCAACTCACTTAAGGTTTTTCCCTCGTATATCCACCATCTTGGACCTTGAACTGCTAACCAGTCATATCCCATCTCTTTTAAGACTATATCAGCAGAATTAGATAATGATGTAATTTTATCTCTAAATTTCACTTGAGTTTCATCATGCACTTCACAAGTAATTGAATTGTCTTTTTTAAATTTTAAAATTTCCCCGGGTTTAATGTCTAATATATTAAAATTAAATTTTTTTCTTAATTTTCTTGCATCATCTAGTGCTTGTTTTTCCTCTTGATTTTCAACAATATCATCTTTTGGAGTAACATTTTCACCCCCCATAATTTCAAGTAACTCGAGTATTGATCTTGCATTTTCTGGAGAAGTATAAAAAAATTCTCTTTCTCTTCTTACTCTTTGTTTGTCAAAACCTTGATGAATTTTTTTTTCTAATTCTTTTGCACTAACTGATACTTTAACAGCGTAGTAACACTCAAATGGCAAAGGGACACCACTTGATCTACTTAATTCTTTAACTCTTCTCTCAATGTTATCTGTAATACCTATTTTAACCATTTCAGGCATTGATTGATTTATTAATATATAAACAATATTACTCATTTTTAATTAATTCATATCTGGCCAGTCTTTATCATTAAATCTATCGAGTTCTTTTTTTGTGATAGGTCTGAATAATATCCACCCAATCACAATAACTAAAGTTAATAGAATTAATGTTTGCATGATTTAATTTATTACAGACATAGGATCTAGTCTAGTCTGAAACCAATTTACTCTAAAATCTAAATGTGGACCGGTCGATCTTCCAGTTGAACCTACAGTCCCAATTACATCTCCTTGATTAATTTTATCACCAACAGACACCATTACATTTTCAAGATGTGAATAAATAGTTGAAATGCCATGACCATGATCCATGATTATAGTTCCACCCGTATAATAAAGATCATCTTCTGCCATAGTAACGATACCTGATCCTGATGACTTTATCATGGTTCCTTGTTTGGCAGCAATATCAATTCCATAATGAGGCCATTTCGGTTTACCATTTAAAATTCTCTGGCTTCCATAAACACCACTAATGATACCTTCAACTGGCATAATAAATTGATTTTTGAAAAAGGGTAAATCTGAGTTAATTGCTCTTGCTTCACCAATTTTATTATTTTCTTCTTTTATTCTTTTGTAAACAGACTCTGGGGGTGTGACTTTACTTTCTTCTAAACCATCTATTCTTTGAATATTATATTTTCTTTTAAGAACTTTCTTTATTATTTTATCTTTTTTTCCATTAATAATTTTTGTAATTGTTAAATCAAATTTTCTGTCTCTATCTAGACCAAAAACAAAAAAACCATCCTCTGATACTTTAACTTGTTTTTTATCTATTATAATTTTTGCTGTTGGATCAGTCTGTCCAATAATAAAGTGTCCTTGTAAAAATTTTCCAGTAAATTCTATTGCTACTAAATGTGTAGGTATAAAACAAAAAATTAAAAAAAATAATTTAGTTATTATCTTGCAGTCCATCCACCATCAACCAATAATGAAGTTCCTGTAATCATCGATGCAGCATCAGAGGCAAGAAAAACAGCTGCACTTGAAACATCAGAAAGTTCAGCAAATTTTCCTAATGGGATATTTCCTAAAACTTCTTTTTTAAATTTTTTACTTTTTAGAAATTTTTTTGTCATAGGAGTAACCACAAAAGTAGGACAAACTGTATTTACTCTGATGTTGTATTTTGCAAGATCAATAGACATACCTTTGGTTAATCCTTCTAAACCAAATTTTGTCATGTTGTATACGCTTCGAATAGGACCCCCAACATGACCCATTTGTGATGACATGTTGACAATTGAACCACCAGTTTTTTTTCTATTTTTTGACTTTATCATCTTAAGAGCACACAGCTGAGCAAGGTTAAAAGTTGCCATCGTATTAATCTTTACAAGATATTCCATATTTTTAGTCTTCACTTTTGTAAAATGTTCAGGAATATTATTGCCAGCATTATTAATCAAAATATCTATTTTTGGTTGTTTATTAATAATGCTTTTAATTTCATTATAATTTGTGATGTCACATACATACGATTTACACTTTGACTTTAATTTTTTAATTTTTTTTGAAACTTCATCTAGATCTTTTTTAGTTCTACTAATTATAATTAAATTTGCTCCAGCCTCTGCAAGTGCTATTGCGCAAGCTCTCCCAAGCCCTTTGCCAGCACCAGTGACAACTGCCGTTTTATTCTTTAAGTTATAATTTTTTAAATACATTATAAAAACAATATTTTAATATCTGTGTAAATCAATTCAATAGCAACAATTAATATTGCAATCAAACCTGCCCATGCAATCCACTTATATTTCTTAATCCAATTTGATATTAAAGTTGCTGCAAATGCCATTAAGGCAATTGATAGAACTAAACCAAATACCAATAATCCATAATGATCTCCAGCTGCTCCTGCAACTCCTAAAACATTATCCAAACTCATTGTAAAATCTGCCAAGAGGATTGTCCAAATCGCTTTGAAAAAACTGGAATTATCAACTTTTATATCACCATGATTTTCAGAGCCTTTGATGACATCTACATATAATTTGTAGACAATATAAAGAAGAAGCAAACCTCCAAAAAGCCTTAGTCCGGTTATTTGAAGTAAATATGCAGTCAGTAAAGTTAAAATAATTCTTAAAACAACCGCACCACCAATTCCAAAAATTATAATTTTTCTTCTTTTCTCTAAAGGAAACTTTGATGCAACCATACCAATTATTATTGCATTGTCTCCCGCAAGTACTAAATCGATTAATATAATTTGAGTTAATATAGTTAATTGTTCTGGTGTAAATAATTCAGCAAACATCAATGGGTAAGTATCATATCTGCACCTTTTTCTGCAATCATTATTGTAGGTGCATTAGTATTTCCTGATGTAATGTTTGGCATTATAGAAGCGTCAATTACTCTTAAATTTTCAATTCCTTTTACTTTAAGTTTTTCATCAACTACAGCCATATCATCTTGACCCATTTTACATGTACCAACTGGGTGAAAAATTGTTTGTGCAAAATCTGAACCTGCTTTTACAAGTTCCTCATCATCATTAATGTCAATACCTGGTCTATATTCTTCAGGTTTATATTTTTTAAATGTTTCAGATTCCATGACAATTTTTCTTGTAAGTTTTAATCCTCTAGCTGCAATCATTCGGTCATGATCGGTTGAAAGATAATTCATTTTTATTTTTGCATATGTTCTGGAGTCTTTATCTACAATACTCACATGACCTCTACTTGTAGGTCTAATATTTGAAACAGTAGGTGTGAAAGCATGAAAATCATGATTTTTGGTTGCTCCTAAAGTGTCCATACTCATTGGTTGGACGTGCCATTGTAGATCTGGTAATTCTAATGAGGGATCACTTTTAGCAAACATACACATTTGGCTTGCTCCCATAGTCATTGGTCCACTTCGATTAAAAACATATTCCAGACCAATCATTAATTTTCCAAATAAACTATTAACCTTTTTATTTAGCGATTTAAGTCCTTGAATTTTATATATAGGTCTAAACATTAAGTGGTCTTGTAAATTTTCACCCACACCATTTAACTCTTGTACTACATCTATACCTAAGTCTTTTAATTTTTGAGAATTTCCTATTCCAGAAGTTTGCAATATCTGAGGTGAACCTATCGAACCAGATGATAAAATTATTTCTTTATTACAAGTTAGTTTTTTAAGCTCATCGCCTTGCCAGTATTCAATTCCTATTGCAGTTTTACCTTTGAAATTGATTTGTTTTACATGAGCATTAGTTATCGTTTTCAAATTTTGCCTATTTTTTATTGGGTTTAAATATCCAACTGATGTACTACATCTGAAGCCATCTTTTTCGGTAACTTGAAAATAACCACATCCATGATTGTTGCCTGTGTTAAAATCTTTTGTTTTGGGGATACCAAACTCTTCGGCAGCATTTTGAAATTCATTCAATAATGGTAATTGAATTCTTTGATCAGAAACTGAGAGAGGCCCACCAATACCATGAAATTCATCTTTTCCTCTCTCTTGGTTTTCTGCCTTTATAAAATATGGCAGAACATCATCCCAACCCCAACCAGTATTTCCTAATTGTCGCCAAATATCATAATCTCTGCTTTGCCCTCTAATATAAAGTAGTCCATTGATCGAGGAGCTACCACCTAATGTTTTACCTCTTGGATAACGAATTGATCTATTGTTCATTGAAGCATCAGGCTCGGTTTTATAACACCAATCAACAGAGGGATTGTGCATCGTTTTAAAATATCCAACAGGAATATGTATCCATGGATAATTATCTTTTCCACCAGCTTCGATTAACACGACTTTATTGTTTGGATTTTCAGAAAGTCGGTTCGCTAGAACACATCCTGCAGATCCTGCTCCAATAATTATATAATCAAAATTTTCCATCAATAGTTGAATCGTTTTTTAGTTTAAGCTTTTTATTGTTTTTACACTTATATTTATCAATTGTCACTTGTGTCAGGTTTGTTTTTCTGATTGAATTCATCAAGTTAAATTTAACTAACAAGAGGATAAATAATGAAAAAAATCATTTCAATGTTATTTGCAACAATTTTAGTTCTTGGATTTACTTCAAGTGCTAATGCTGCAAAAACATTAAAGTGTCAAACTGTTCTTAACACTAAAGCTGATGAGGTAAAAATGTTAAAGGACTTTACTGACACAGTAACTGAATTAACGAGTGGTTCGTTAAAATTTGAAATATTACCAGCTGGTGCAGTAGTGGGAGTTAAAGAAACCCTAGATGCTGTTGACAAAGGTTTGATTGATTGTGGTTTCGCATGGACTCACTATTGGTCAGGTGATCACCCTGCGGCTATGTTATTTGGTTCGCCAGTAGCTGGTGGTGGAGTAGGTATTGACAATATCGCATTCCTATCATGGTTCCAATATGGTGGTGGTAAAGAATTATACGATCAACTATGGAAAGAAATGGGAAGAGATATTAAAGGATTTATGATTCAACCAGTTGGCCCAGAAGCTTTAGGTTGGTTTCCAAAACCAATTAAAGATATGGCTGACTTTAGAAAATATAAGTTCAGAACTCCTCCAGGAATTCCAGGACAAACTTATAAAGACATTGGTATAGCATCTGTTGCAATGGGTGGTGGAGATATTCTTCCAGCTCTTGAAGCAGGAACTATCGATGCTGCTGAGTGGTGTTGTCCGAAACCAGACTTAACATTTGGTTTCCAAAAAGTATTAAAGCATTATTACCTACAAGGTTTACACCAAGTAGTCGTAAATGCTGACTTTTATATTACTGGAAAAACATACAATGCTATGAGCGCTCATGAGAAAAAGTCACTTGAAGTAGCTGCTAATGCTTCATTAGCAAAATCTTTAAGTTACAGAATCTATGAGAATGGTAAAGCTTTAAAAGAACTAACAGAAGTTCATGGAGTAATTTTAGAAGATACACCTTCAGATTATTTCACAGAATATATGGCTGCTGCAAAAGCTTCTTTAAACAAGAATGCTAAAGATAATAAATTTTTCAATGAAGTATATACTTCAATGAAAGAATTTGCTGATATAGCCGTTCCTTTCTGGAGTGGTTCTCAAATGTCTAATGCGAAGCTAGGAATGGCTCACGCAGCAACATTAAAGTAATCAGTAATCAATCTTGATTTTTTAGAGCGGACTTTTAAAGTCCGCTCTAATTTTTTTAACTAAAATTTTATGGCAGACGAACCTGGTAAACTAGATATCTCTGATGAAATGATTGCCGAAAGGCGAGGTGGAACAGGTAAAATGCCAACCGATATGCCATCATGGATGGCTAAATCTATTGTTAATATTGATAAATTTAGTAAGTGGATTGGTAGTATTGTTTGTTGGATACTGATGCCACTCATTTTTGCAATGACCTATGAAGTTCTTGCAAGAAAATTATTTTTAGCACCAACAATTTGGGCTTACGACATAAGCCGTTTTCTTTATGGCGCGTTATTTATGCTTGGTGCAGGATATGCTCTTTCTAGAGGAGTGCATATAAGAGCAGATTTTTTATACAGAAATTTTAAAACTAAAACACAAGGTCTTATTGATTTCTGGTTGTATCTTTTATTTTATTTTCCAGGACTAATTGTTTTTCTTTATATGACCATAGGTTTTGTTGAAGAGTCAATAAGAAGGGGTGAACGAGGGATGGATACTACTTGGATGCCCTATATGTGGCCCATCAAAACGTGTTTGTTACTTGGAATTATTTTTTTATTAATTCAAGGTTTCTCAGAATTACTAAAAAGTTATTGGGCAGCTAAAAAAGGTGAGTGGCCAGGAGAGAAAAAATGATAGCAGAATTCATTGATCCGGCTATTTTAGGTTTCATTTTAGTTGGTGTAATGTTGTTTGCAATATTTATAGGGTTTCCCATTTCATTCACTTTAATATTTCTAGGATTTGTATTTGGTTATCTTGGGTTTGGAAAATTAGTTTTTTATTTAATGACCCTTCAATTTTCAATGGTCATGACCGAACAAACGCTCGCCGCTGTCCCACTCTTTGTTTTTATGGGTATTATGATGGAACAAGCTGGATTAATGGAGAGATTATTTTCAGCATTTCAAATGATGCTAGCAAAAGTTAAGGGTTCCTTATATTACGCAGTTTTATTCGTTTCAGTTATATTCGCGGCAGCAACAGGAATTGTTGGTGCATCAGTGACAATTCTTGGAATTATGGCTGCTAAGTCAATGAACAGATCAGGTTATGATGTAAAACTTGCTGCTGGTACTATTACTGCTGGTGGTACTTTAGGAATTTTAATTCCACCAAGCATTATGCTTGTTGTTATGGGACCTATTATGGAAATTCCAGTTATAGATTTATTTGCAGCTGCAATTTTACCAGGAATTCTTCTTGCAAGTTTGTATGCAGCTTACACAACAATCAGATGCATGATTAATCCAAAACTTGGACCTGTATTACCTGATGACATGAGAGCTGCTAGCATGAAAGAAGTATGGATAGAATTTTTCTTAGGTTTAGTTCCTCCAGCAGCTTTAGTATTTGCTGCATTAGGTAGTATTTTATTTGGGTTTGCAACTCCAACAGAAGCAGCAGGCTGTGGAGCTATGGGTGCTTTATTACTTTCATTAGCTTATAAAAAATTAACTTTATCAAAACTTCAAGAAGCGTTAGTGAAAACATTAGAGATTACTGCTTTAATAATGGTTTTGGTTGCAGCATCAAATTTTTTTGGCGCAGTTTTTGCAAGGCTAGGAACTCCCACTCTTTTGACTGAATTTTTATTAGGCTTAGAAATGAACAAGTATTTAATTCTAGCGATGATAATGGTGATGATTTTTTTATTGGGTTGGCCTTTAGAGTGGGTACCGATTGTGATGATTATTATTCCAATAATTTTACCATTGGTAGAAGCGTTAGGATTTAATTTAACTTGGTTTGCAATCTTAGTTGCTGTTAATTTACAGACTGCCTGGCTCTCACCTCCAGTAGCACTCTCAGCTTATTTTTTAAAAGGAGTTGTTCCTGAATGGGATTTAAAAGATATTTACTATGGAATGATGCAGTTTATGGTTCTTCAAGTGATAGGATTAGTTTTGATCATTATATTTCCTAAAATTGCACTTTGGTTGCCAACTCTCTTATATGGACAGTAGAATATTAAAGTTTTATATTGTCTAAGTGAGCCAACAAAAAACAAAAAAAACTCTTATTAACTGGGATTTAGTAACTGTAAATCCTAACAATAAAACTTGGGACTGGAAGGATTTATTTTGTTTTTGGGGCGTTAATATTCAAAGTGTTATTGGATTTTCACTAATTGCATCTTTTTACTTAATTTATAACTTAAATACTGCTGTAGTTTTTTTTGGAACAATTTTAGGAACTTTTTTGGTTTATATATTTTCTAACTTAATTGGAAAACCCTCACAGAAATTTGGATTACCATTTGTTGTCTTATTAAGATCATCATTAGGTTTTAGAGGGGCACAATTTTTTGGGCTGTTGAGAAGTATTGTTGGAATATTTATGTTTGGTATACAAACATACTTTTTATCAAAGGCGATTGGTTTCTTAATAAGAGTTTTAATGTACTCAGTCGATAATTCAATTTTACAAAAAGAAATTTTATTAGTTTTTTTCATAGGACTTAATATTATTGATTGGGCCGCCATTATAATATCTATTGCTTTGCAAACATATTTATTTAGTGTGGGTATGAACTTTAACAAAAGATTAATTAAGTTTTCAGCATTGTTAATTTATGCAGCAATGTTAATGTTTTTCTTAATTGTTTTCTTATCTGATGTAAAATTAACTGCTAAATCATTTATCAATATACTTGATTTTCAAAATATATTTAATGCTAATAATGTAGGCCCCATAATAACAGTTGCTGGCACAACGTTTACCTTTTTTTCTATTGTAATCTTATCGTTTGGTGATTTTTCTAGATACATTAAAAATGAACAAGAACTAAGAAAAGGTAATTTAAGCTTAATTTTAAATCTAGTAATTTTTTCATTTTTTTCATTATTTATTGTTACCGGTGCTGATGCATTTCAAAATTTAAATCAACAAAATGTGGAGATGATTTTAACTAACCCGACAGATATAATTGGAAAATTAGATAATATTCTTTTGGTTTCTTTAGCCTTAATTTTTATAATCATTGCCTCTGCATCAACTAATTTAATAGCAAACTTTATTCCTTCTCAATATACTTTAATTAATTTTGATCCCACATCCTTCTCCTTCAAAAGTGCTAGTTATGTAATTGCTATTTTTGGGTTTATTATAGGAGTTTTTTGGCTAACTTTTTTAAGTCAGGTTGGGATCTTGTCTTACATAGATACGATCGGCGCTTTTTTTGGTCCTCTGTTTGGATTAATGATTGCTGATTTTTACATGATTAAAAAAGGAAAATTAGAAAACAAAGATATATACTCACTTGAAACTAATGGTACTTACTATTATTCGGGAGGATGGCATCTTAAAGGAGTTTATTCATTATTATTAGGGTTTATTTTTTCTGCATCAACAATTTGGAACACAAATCTAATGTTTTTACAATCTTACTCTTGGATTATTGGTGCTTTTGTTGCAGCTTTCGTTTATTACCTCTTAGCTAGAGAGTAGTTTTATGGATAAAATTTCTTTTGATTTTAAAGACAGAACTGCAATTGTCACTGGAGGTGCACAAGGCTTTGGGTTAGATATTACAAAAAGATTAATAAGGTCTGGTGCGAGTGTAATTATCTGGGACAATGATCAGAAAATGGTCGAAAAAGCGATTGAAGATATTAAAAGTCCCAATTTAAGTTTTAATATTGTTGATATTTCAAATTATTCAAAAGTTGAAGAATGTGTGCAAGAAATCACTAAACAAAAAAATATTGATATATTGATTAATAACGCTGGTATTACTGGTCCAACAGCAACTTTATGGGAATATGATATTGAGATGTGGAAAAAGGTTGTTGATATAAATTTAATGGGTACTTTTAATTGCTGTCGAACAATTGTACCGAATATGATCAAAAATAATTATGGTAGGATAGTTAATGTAGCTTCAGTAGCAGGTAAAGATGGCAATGCTAACGCAAGTGCTTATAGTGTAGGAAAAGCAGGGGCTATTGGATTAACAAAATCACTTGGGAAAGAGCTTGCAGATAAGAATATAGCGGTAAATGCCGTTACTCCTGCAGGTGCTAAAACCAGAATTTTGGACCAAATGACTAAAGAACACGTCCAAAGAATGTTATCAAAAGTGCCAAGAGGACGATTTCTTGAGGTTGAGGAGTTTACCTCTTTAGTCTGCTGGTTATCTTCTGAGGAAAATACATTTTCAACCACTGCAGTTTTTGATATCAGTGGGGGTCGTTCGACCTATTAACCTCTTGGTTTTATTTCTACTATCTTAGTTTGATTAAGTTTGGCCCTGCCGAATTTTACATCTTTTGACATCACTGGAGCAAAAATCATTATTGACCAGTAAATTAATAAAATAAAAATGGAAATTGTCTTCATAATTAATATATACGAATAGAAATTGATTTTTGATTGTTTAAATTTTGTCAAAATAATGTATTAACAATTTTTTTAAAAATTTATGAAAATAATTTTAAAACTTTTAATCAGTCTCTTTTTATTTACTAAGATAGGTGCAGCTAGTGAGATAAAAGTATTTGAATTTACTGAAGCTGAACTTTCACAGCTTGAGGTTAGAAAGGTGAGAGGTGCGGATAATAAGACAAATTATTCGGTTGGATCTAATGAAAATGGCAATTTTTTAAAATCAGTTGCTGATAATGCTGCCTCTGGTTTAGGAAAAGAAGTAAAAATTGACCTCAATAAGACACCTTTTATTAATATTACATGGAAAGTTGAAAAAGATTTATCTGGGATAAAAGAAAATACAAAAAAAGGACATGATTTTGCAGCCAGAGTGTTTGCAGTAAAAAAGACTGGTGCAACACCACTTTCTAATAGGGCAATAAATTATGTCTTTTCAAGTAACAACAAAATTGGATTTAGTTCACCAAGCCCTTATACCAAAAAATCCATAGATTATGTTTTATCTACAACCAAAAATAATCTCAATCAGTGGGTTACTGTTAAAGCAAATGTCAAAGAAGATTTTAAAAAATTCCACGATTTAGATGTTAATGAATTAGATGGGTTAGCTATAATGTCTGATACCGATAATTCTAAAATGAAGGTTATAGCTTATTTTCAAAATATCTATTTTTCGGCAAATTAGTTAATTATTTGATATAATTTTTTTATGCATGAAAATTTTTTTCACAAAATAAAAGTCTATTATGAGGATACAGACTCTGGTGGAGTGGTTTATTATGCAAATTATTTAAAGTATTTAGAAAGAGCAAGAACGGAGGCTCTATTTTCAATAGGTTTTAGTAATAAGAAAGTTCAGGAACAATTTGCATCATTAATAATTGTCAAGTCTTGTAACATTGAATATAAAAAATCAGCCTTTTTAGAGGATGAATTAACTATTAGATCTTTTGTTAAATCTATAACCAAAACTTCTTTTTTTATGAATCAAATTATTACAAAAGGTGAAGATATTATAGTTGAAGCACAAGTTCATTTAGTTTTCATAAATAAAGATGGTAAGCCAGTTAAAATTCCTGAAGATATATACTCAAAATTTAAACCTTACTTTTGTGACACAATTAAAGCTTAGAAAATTTTTTTGCTTTTCTAAATAAATTATCAATCATTAAAGGTGTTATAACTCTTGTATTAACATTTCTGGGGCTTGGATGGTAACAGGCAATTAATATTCTATTATCAGGAAGTAAATATTTTCTTCCATGCTTAAATTCAAACTTTTTATTTAAATTAAATTTCTTTTTGTAAATTTTAAGACAATTATCAAAAGCGACTTTACCTAACGCCACAATTACTCTCAGTTTTTTTAATTGTTCTAATTCACTAATAAAATAGTTTGAGCATTTGATTAATTCATTATTTTTAGGTTTATCTTCTGGAGGAACACATTTGAGCACATTAGTTATGTAAGCAGATTTTAATTTTAATCCATCATCTCTTTTTTTTGAAAAATTTTGATTAGATATATTTACTTTATGCAGACTTTTAAATAGGAAATCCCCGGATTTATCTCCAGTAAAAGCTCTTCCGGTTCTAGTCCCACCATGGGCAGCGGGTGCCAAACCTATAATCATTAATTTTGCATTAACGTCGCCAAAACCAGTTACAGGTTTTCCCCAATACTTTTCATTTATGTTTTGTTTTCTTTTTTCAGATGAGATTTTTTTGATAAATTTAGTTAATCGAGGACATTTCTTGCAATTTATAATTGTTTTATTTAATTTTTTAAATTTAATATTCATAAATGAAATTTATAAAAATTTTATTTATCATTTTTATATCCTTAACTACAACGATCAAAGCTGAATCAAATAAAAATTTAATCGATGAGCTTAAAAATGGGGGTAAAATTATATTTATCAGACACACACTTGCACCAGGAGGTGGGGATCCAGAAAATTTTGATATTTTAAATTGTAATACACAAAGAAATTTAAATGAAGTTGGAAGAGAACAAGCAAAACAAATTGGTAATTTTTTTAGTGAAGAGAAAATTCCAATTAAAGAGGTGATTTCTAGCGAATGGTGTCGTTGCAAAGAAACTGCGGCAATTGCTTTTTCTGAATACAAAACAGAAAAATTTCTCAACTCTTTTTTTAGTGAAAAATTTAAAAAAAACAAAAATTTACAAATTAAAAATCTAAGATCTTACGTAGATAGATGGGATAAAAAGAAAAACTTAATTTTCGTTACACATTATGTTGTCATTCTTGAAATTTTAGACTATGCACCATCATCTGGTGAAATTGTAATTTCAGATATGAATTTTAAATTGATTGGGAGTATATCTAATATAAAATAGCTTTTATGATCAAATTTTTAATGAAAACATTTCAAACTTTTCCATCGGAAAAAAATTTTGAAAATTGGGAAGTTTTTAATCACGATATTTATTTAAAAAATACTGAAGCAAAACAAAAAGAGATTAGACAAGCTACGTGTATGGTAAGATATAATATTGAAAAAGATAAAAAATTTTCTTGGATGGAAAATTATTTTCTAAGTGACTTAAAACCTGAAATGCTTAAAGGTAAAACTTTATTAGATTTAGGTTGTTTTACAGGCGGTAGATTATCAGCTTGGTATGAGAATTATGAATTAAAAAAAGCTTATGGCATAGATATCAACCCAATCTTTAAAGTAGCAGCAGATGAGTTTGCATCAGAAAAAAAAATTAATGCTGATTTTAAAATTGGTATTGGAGAAAAATTACCTTATCAAGACAATTTTTTTGATTTTGTTGTAAGTACAGACACTTTTGAACATGTTCAAAATTTAAAAATCACAATGGATGAATGCTATAGAGTTTTGAAACCTGGTGGAAGTTTATTAGCTGTTTTTCCTCAATTTCTTCAACCATTTGAGTCTCACTTAAATTTTGTTACAAATCTTCCGTGTATTCATTGGTTTTTTAATTCTGATAAAGTTTCAAAAAATTACTATGAAATTTTAAAAGAACGAGGAGATTCTGCAAAATGGTACAATGGAGGAAAATTTAAGTTAGAGGAATGGGAGAAACTTCCAACTTTAAATGGAACTTCTATAAGAAAATTTGAAAAAATACTGGGGAAAAATAATTGGTCAAATGTGAAATGGATAAAAAGACCAATATTAACAGACGGCAGAAAATCAAAAAAAATATTTTTTAAATTATTAAGCTTTTTATTTTATCCACTTGTTTTTATAAAATACTTGGATGAGTTATTTATGGGCAGAATTTGCGTGATCTGTAAAAAGTAAAATTAATTAATTTTATGTCATCAAAAAGAGCAATGAAACAAGCACAAAAACAAGCTTACGCTAGACATAGGAGCAACATTACTCAAAGTCGATTTAATCAAAAAAAAAGAAACTTTACAAAAAAAAGTAAAAAAAATTAACTTTCACTATCAAATTTTTCCACTTTTTTACATGTAGAAATTTTAGAAATTCCCTCTTCACCATTTAAAACAGTTTTCATATGAACTTCTTGTTTGCCTTTTTCAAAAAGTATTTGAGTATAAAATTGTGGATATCCATGTTTGTGAGTTAAAATTTTTCCATTTTCTTCGTAAATATTTCTTACGTATGAATTAGACTTTTTTACACTTAGGTCTGTTAATCTGTATTTTTGATAAGTTTTTTCTTTGTACACATAGTTTCTGACCATGATTAATTCATTCAAATTAAGTATGTATTCATTCTTTAAAAACTCATCTTGTTTGTCGTCACAAAAACTCATTACTATGATCTCAGATCTTAAATTTTGGATGGGTAAAATGAGTAATAAAAAAATGAAAAAATATTTAACTTTTTTCATGTTTGTCAGCTAAAAATAAACTTATTAAAAATATAGCTGTCCATCCAAGTCCTAAAAGACCTTTATATACATTGGTGTCTGCACTCCATATTTTAAGAAATATAGCTCCAAAAATTAAGCCTATTATATAAATAATTGATACTATTGTAGTTCTACTCATTTTTTAAATTTTTTTTAAAAAGAGAAATACCATTTTCAATTTTATATGTATAGGATTCTTCAAAACTTTCTAATTGCCATCCAGACAATCTAGCCTTAATTGTTTTAAGATTTTCTATTTTCCATTGATCTGAAGTATCCTCTTGTTTCCAAGTTTTTTTTTCATCATTATTTCTGCCACAGCCATAACAATATCCAGTTTTAGGATCAGTTTTACAAATACTTATACAAGGTGAAACAATCATAATAATCATTATAGAGGAAAAATTATAAATTTTACAATAAATGTCATTGGACAAATAGTTTCAATAATATATAAAATCTCAAGATTTGTGGGGCGATGGCGGAATTGGTAGACGCGTCGGTCTTAGGAACTACCATCACACTTTCTTCTTTTCACAGGTGGGAAATAGAATTGATATTACTCACCTTTTTTTAAAAATCAATCGTTGCACCTGTGCGATAGTCTCGTATCCAATCGTATCATTCCTGTCGTATCAAGCACTTGTGCAACAAAAAATAAGGAGAATGTTCACATTATGTCCAACATATTAAACCAACAACAATTAGATTTAGCAGAACAATTAAAGGAATTAGTTAAAGTAGGAGTAGGTGGTAAGTTTAAAGATACCTCAGATTACACTGCAAAAATTCAAGAAGAACTAGAGTTTGAAGAAGCAATGCTACAGGGTGGTATTGATAGATTTAACAAGACAATCAAAGAAGCTATAGCAAAGGGTCAAGAAAGCACAACACTGCATGGATTGGTATTACAGCAGAAGTACATCACTAAATTATCTCTGCTAATTCATGGTGATATTAAAATAATGGAGACTGGTGGTGCAGGTAATAGATTAACTGCAATGAAACTACTATGTCAGTGTCTTCCTGAAATGGCTTTTAAAGATAAGAAGTTAAAAGAAGAAGTTAATATCTGGGATACTTGTTCATTAATAGTATTGAAGAATGTAATTGATGGTATCTCAAATGAAACCACAATGAATAAACTAGCTATTAAGATAGGCACAGGACTTATGATGGAAGCTAGAATTACTATGTTTAAAGACCAAGCTAAAGATAAATACAATCAAGTTAATAAATGGTTGGTAGATAAGAACATACCTCAAACCAAAAACAGGTATGATTACAAGCGTAAGGTTTGGACTTATATGATGAATAAGAATGACCTAGTATTTAATGATTGGGGTAAAGAGGGTCGATTACATCTAGGAGTTAAGATGATTGAATACCTATCTAAACTAGGACTAATTAAACACCAGAATAGAAAGCTAAATAAATTTAAGACTATCACCTATGTAGAAGCCACAAGAAAAATCATAGATGAAATCAGGAACTTCAATATAAAAAATGAAGCACTTCAACCGAAGTATCTTCCAATGCTAATGCCACCTAGAAAGTGGGAGTACAACCCATTTGTTGGGGGCTACTATGGAAGAAAGCACAATTACGAAAATAAACCAGAAGATATAAAGGAGATAAAATAATGCATTACAACCTTGTCAAAGCGTCCAATCGTAGATACCTCGAAGAACTAAAAAATAGAGGACACGAAATGAAACCTGTGTATGACGCAGTAAATATTATGCAGGACACAGAATGGGTAATTAATAAACCTATATACGAGGTTATTCTTTCACTCATAAATACCGATAGTTCACTTGGTAATTTACCTACTAATCCACAAGAGATAGCTTTACCAGTGAAGCCAGTAGATGTAGAAAACAATGACAAACAATCACCAACTTATAAAGAAAATTTAGTTGCGTGGAAACGAAAAGCAAGTCTTGTTTATAAAGACAGAGCAAAGTCTAAATCTAAATACATTCAGGTCAGACAAATACTTGAAGAAGCTAGATTACTTTTAGATAGGTCTTTCTTCTATCCATATCAACTAGACTTCAGAGGTAGAATTTATCCGAAACCTGCAATGTTATCACCACAAGGTGCTGATTATTCTAGAGCATTAATTAAATTTAAATATGGAAAACAAATGAAAGACAATGTTTCTTTTGATGACTTTGCAATTGCAGGTGCAGGTCTTTATGGAGAAGTAGATAAAGAAGATATTCAAACTAGAAAAGAATGGGTCAGAGAAAGACTTGATATATTTATTGGATATGCAAAAGAACCATTAACTAATACTGATTGGGCTAAAGCTGATAAACCTTTTTGTTTCTTGGCGTGGTGCTTTGAACTTAAAGACTTTGCTGAAACAGATTTTGACGCAAGTTTTATTACTACATTACCAATACAATCTGATTGTTCTAACTCAGGACTACAACATTATTCAGCTATGATGAGAGACGAAATAGGTGGTAAAGCTACTAATCTAGTTCCATCAAATAAACCTGAAGATGTTTATAGAATAGTTGCACAAAAAGTAATTATGAAACTAAGAGATAAGACTGACCCAATGGCGAAGCTGTGGTTGGATTATGGTATTGATAGAAAACTTTGTAAGAAACCTGTAATGTGTTTACCTTATTCATTGACTCAATATTCTTGTAGACAATATATTCAAGACCACGTTGAGAAACAATTTCAAGAAAAACAAAAGCGTCACAACTTTGGTAAAGATTTATTTAAAGCTACTAATTATTTAACACCAATTGTTTGGTCTAGTATCAATGATGTTATTACTGGTGCAAAAGAAATAATGAAATTCCTAAAAGATGTTTCAAGATTAGTTGCTTCAGAAAACTTACCTGTCACTTGGACTACACCTAAACCTTTAAACTTCCCAGTACAAATGATGTGCTACAAAAAAGAAAGTAAAAGGGTAAAGACAAAGATGGGTGATAGTATAATTAAATTATCAATTCAATCTGATACAGAAGAAATAGATAAAAGAAAAACTGCACAATCTATATGTCCAAACTTTATACATAGTTTAGACGCAAGTGTTTTACAATTAGCAGTAATCAAAGCTAAAGAAAAAGGTGTCACTAATTTTAGTTTAATCCATGACTCATTTGGTTGTGTTGCACCTGACGTTCATAAATTATCTGAAGCAATACGTGAAGCATTTTGTGAAGTGTATGAACAAGACGTACTTACAAACTGGGCTATGGAAATGAAGCAAATGCTATCAGAAAAAAATGCTAAGAAATTTCCTCATATCCCAGAAAGAGGAAACCTTGATTTATCTTTGGTAAAGCAGAGTACCTTTTTTTGCGTGTAATCGTTGCACCTGTGCAAATAAAGTTCCACTTATGGCTACACTACGTAGCTATTAACTATAGGAGTAATCTATATGTCACAATCGACAAACATAAGTGAAATAGGTGAAGCTATATACCCACACCTTAACAAACCTGATGTCAGATTTTCTGAAGCAGGTGAGTATAAGGTGACTTTAAAGGTTGCTAAATCAGACGCTACTGCAATGCTGAAGTTATACAACTCAGCTATAGAAGACGCCTTAAAATTAGCAGAACAAAACCATAAAGGTAAAGGTATAAAGAATGCACCGAAACCTTTCACTGAGGAAAACGATTACGTTTTCTTTAAGTTCAAAATGAAAGCAACAGGAGTTAATCAGAAAACAAAAGAAAAGTTTTCTCAAAGACCCCAGTTGTTTGACGCTAAGAAAAACCCAATCCCATTGAGTACCATTATATGGGGTGGTTCTAAAATGCGAGTGGCTTTCAATCTAGTGCCATACTACACACCAATGTTAGGTGCAGGTATCACAGCAAGATTAAAAGCAGTACAAGTTATCTCTCTTGTTGAGGGTAAAGACAGCAATCTTTTTAGTAAAGAAGATGGCTACGAAACTACGCCAGAACCAAAAGCAGAAGTTATCTCAAATGAAACGTCAGAAGTTCAAGAGAGTAAAGACTTCTGATGGCGTAGTCTTAAAATCAGGATTGGAAGAAGCAGTTTATAATTATCTTCAAAAAGTAAAAGTTAATTTTATTTATGAGGGAATGAAAATTGTTTACTTCCAACCTGCAATAAAGAAGACTTACACACCAGATTTCCCAATTCAAAATTCACAATTAGTTATAGAAACTAAAGGTGCATTTAATAGTGCTGATAGAAAGAAGATGAAAACTATCAAAGCACAAAACCCAAACTTAGATATTAGATTTATATTTTCTAATTCTAAAACAAAGATAGGTAAAAAATCTAAAACAACTTACGCCAAGTGGTGTGATTTATTTGGATTTAAATATCATTGTATTCAATCAACCAAACAGACATTCCCAAAAGAATGGCTCAAAGAAATTCAATCAATTCAAAATGGTAATTAATTATGGCAAGAGAAGAAACTAAATATATTGTTATCCATTGTTCCCAAACAAGACCAAGTCAAGATTGGGGTGCAAAAGATATAGATAGAGTACACCGAGAATTTGGGTGGCTCAAAATTGGATATGGAAAAGTTATAAAAAGAAATGGCGAAGTAGAACAAGGTAGAGGTGATGATGATGTTCACGCACACGTCAAAGGATATAACCATTGTTCTTATGGACTATGTCTCATAGGTGGGGCTAAAGAAGAAAACTGGAAAGAGGGTGAGGACAATTTCAGTGCCGAGCAGTGGGAGAGTTTAAAGAAAACATTAGAAGAATTATTAGTCAAATATCCTGACGCACAAATAGTAGGTCACTATATGTTAGACGAAGCAAAGACTTGTCCTAACTTTAATGTAAGAGAATATTTGCTTAATGAGGATATAAAAAATTACAAGTTCCAAGATGGTCTAACTGATGAAGCAGACCTGCAAGAGTTGGAACACAATGACGACTGAGAAATTTTCACACCACACCAAGTGTGAGAATTGTGGTAGCCGAGATAATCGTGGCATTTGGATAAACCCAGATGACACAATCCACCATACTTATTGTTTCGGTTGCCACGAATACACAGCAGGTGGTGAACCAACAGAAAAACCAAAACCAAAAATAATAAAGGACATGATAGTAGGAGAATTTGAAAGACTTAATGCACGTAAGATTAATGAAGATACCTGTAAGGTATTTGATTATGAGGTTGGTGAGTATGAGGGAAGACCAGTACAAATAGCCAACTATTATGACAAGCAATATAATAAAGTAGCACAGAAGCTAAGATTTCCTGACAAGTCTTTTAAGTGGTTTGGAGATACAGATAAAATAACTTTATTTGGACAGCAAAATTGGAGAGATGGTGGGAGAACAATTGTTATTACAGAGGGAGAACTGGATTGTCTTTCAGTCTCACAAGTAAACAATAATAAATATCCAGTAGTATCTATTCCAAGTGGTACAGCTTCTGCAAAAAAATATATTAAAAGAGAATTAGAATGGTTATCTAAATTTGAAAAGATAATCTTAATGTTTGACACTGATGAAGCAGGTATGAAAGCCAGTGTTGAATGTGCAAATATTTTACCAGTTAAGAAATGCTACATTGCAAAAGTACAAGGTAAAGACGCAAACGAATTATTACAACAAGGTAAAGGTCAAAAGATAATTGATAGTATCTTTGAAGCTAAACATTATACACCACAAGGAATTATTGAGGGTGTTGATACAAAAGAATTATTATTAAATGATGATTATGTTGAAAGTGTTCCATATGCTTATGATGGACTTAATAAAAAATTATCAGGTATCAGACCAAAAGAATTAGTTTTATTGTGTGGTGGTTCAGGCACAGGAAAAAGTCAGGTTACACGTGAGTTGGCTTATGACTTAATTAATAAAGGTCACAAGATTGGATACATAGCACTAGAGGAAAGTGTTAAGAGAAGTGTCAGAGGTCTTGTATCACTAGCTGTAAACAAACCTATACATATACCAGAAGTTAGAAAGTCTATTCCAACAAAAGAATTAGTTAAAGAGTGGGAGAAAATAAAAGACAAAGTTTGCTTCTACGACCACTTCGGTAGTTCTGATAGTGAAGACTTATTAAATAGAATTAGATTTATGGTGCAGGGTTTAAACTGCAAATTTATATTTCTAGACCACATATCCATTGTTATCTCTGGAATATCTGAGGGTGATGAAAGAAGATTAATTGATAATACCATGACTAACCTTAGAAAGTTAGTTGAGGAAATCAATTGTGGAATGTTTGTAGTATCACACTTGAAAAGAGTTGATAGTAAAACAGGTCACGAAGATGGACTTCAAACTTCTTTATCACACCTCAGAGGTTCTCATTCACTAGCACAATTATCAGACGCTGTAATTGGCTTTGAAAGAAATCAACAATCAGAAACAGAGAATAACATTATGACTGCAAGAGTTTTAAAAAATAGATTTACAGGTGACACTGGTGTTGCTTGTGATTTGATTTGGAACAAAGATACAGGTCGTTTATCAGAGGGAAACTTTGATGGATGAAAAAATGCTAACTAAGTTTATTCTTAGTTTTTTAGTTCACAAAGAAGATTACACAAAATTAGATACAGACCAACAGCAGTTAATATTCCTTACTTGTAAAACTATTATGATGGCTATTTATAATTCCATCAAATATGAAAATGTTCACCCAGTTATCTATTGTGGTGACGCAGAAGCACAGCACGTTATTTCAAAAGCAATATCAAGCGTAAGAGAATTTTTACCAAGCACAGAAAAAATTACTATTCACTTAATACATTAATGAAACTTATAATCGACCTAGAAAGTAATGGCTTTCTAGACAGGTTAGACGTCATACATTCAATTGTCTGCAAGGATATAGAAACCCAAAAGGTATACTCATATAATCCTGACAATCTTAATGATGGTCTAGAGTTGCTAAAGAAAGCTACTTTATTAATAGGTCATAATATTCAAGGTTTCGATTTACCTGCATTAGATAAAGTATTTGGCTTTAAATATAAGGGTGAAATACTTGATACTCTTTTATGCTCTAGATTAATTTGGACAAACAGACAGGAATTAGATTTTAAAATTAGAGACCTACCACCAAAACTTATAGGTAGACATTCATTAGAAGCATGGGGTTATAGATTAGGTTTACGTAAAGGTGACTATCAAGAACATTCTACTTTTGATGTTTGGTCTCTTGAAATGCAAGACTATTGTGAAAGAGACGTTGAAGTCACTTACAAGTTATATCAATTAATAAATAGTTTAAATTATTCTAAAGAAGCTATCCTCTTAGAACATCAATTCGCACACTGGATTAGACGACAAGAAAGATTTGGTGTGTGTTTTGATGAGAGTTCTGCTGAGAACCTTTTATCTATCTTAACCAAGAGGAGATTAGAGTTAGCTGACAAGTTAGCTTTAGTCTTTCCTGCTTGGGAAGAAGTCACAGGTTATAAAACTTATAAAAGAGATAATAAGAAAAGAGGTATAAGAGCAGGAGTACCAGTCAAACAAGTTAAGACTATTACTTTTAATCCTAACTCTAGAGACCACATAGCTTCAAGATTAAAAACTTTGGGTTGGAAACCTAAAGACTTTACAGCAGGTGGTAAACCTGAAGTAAGTGAAAAAATTCTAAAGTCATTAGATTATCCTGAAGCAAAACTTATTGCTGAATATTTAATGATACAAAAAAGACTTGGACAACTCGCAGAGGGAGACCAAGCATATTTAAAACAAATTAAAAGAGGTAAAATTTATGGACAAATTATTACGAATGGGGCAGTCACTGGCAGATGTACTCATCACTCACCGAACCTTGCACAGGTTTGTTCAAGCGACTTACCATATGGCAAAGAACTTCGTTCCTTATTTACTGCTAATGCCGATATGGTTATGTGTGGTGTTGATTTTTCTGGTTTGGAGTTGCGTGTGTTGGGGCATTACTTGTGTGTATATGACAATGGACATTTTCTTAAAACATTACTTGAAGATGATATACATTCCCAGAATCAAAAACTTCTCGGACTACCCACACGTTCTAAAGCTAAAACTTTTATATATGCTTACATATATGGTGGGGGAAATAAAAAACTCAGTGAGATACTTAACGTCTCTTATGACGAAGCCAAAAGAATAAGAGAAACTTTTGAGAAAAAATTACCTGCACTTAAAAATTTAAAAAACGCAGTTGTTTCTAAATATAGAAGAACTGGTTTTGTAAATGGTTTAGATAAAAGAAAATTGATGTGTAGAGCAGAACATAGTTCTCTAAATACATTAGTGCAATCAGCAGGTAGTCTACTTGTAAAACAAGGTACAATTATTTTAAATGAAGAACTACATAAAGCAGGATTTGTTTGGGGTAAGGACTATGCACAAGTATTACATATCCATGACGAAATTCAGTTCGTTGTAAGTAAAGATAAATTAGAAAAATTTAAAGAAATAACAAAATCAATATTTAAGAAAACACAAGACCACTTTAATTTTAGATGTCCATTAGATGGTGAGATTAAGGTTGGTCAGAATTGGAGTGACACACACTAAAGCAAGACCTCATTTTGACTTGGATTTAAAATTCGGACAAGAGAAAGAAAACGAACTTCAAGAAATATTTAATAATAAACTGGTGGAAGTAAAGACAGATAGGGTCTGTCAGAAGACTGGAAATGTTTTTGTTGAAATAGAAGACAATGGAAAACCATCAGGAATAATGAATACAAAAGCAATCTACTTTGCTTTTTGTTTATGGAAAGAAGAACGTAAAGACCAAGTCTGGGTTCTCATTCCTACAAAAATTCTAAAAAAATTAATGAAGAAATTTCCTATTAAAGCAGGTGGCGATAATTGGGAAAGCAAAGGTCACATAGTTCCGAAAGAAGCATTACTACAATATGAAATATAAAAAATATAAAATTGTCTTTCTAGACCCAACAGCAAATAGTGGTTGGCAATCAGAAAAAGAACTTAAAGAATTTACACCTGAAGAATGTGTAATTGAAGCATACGTTTATTCTAAAGATAAAAAAATAGTTAAGACGTTTGCTTCCTATTCAATCAACAAGGACGATAAGGAAATTACGTTTGCAGATACTAACGTACTTCCACGTGCCACAATTAAATCAATGAGGAGAATATATGAAAAACTTAAATGAGTTTCATGCCAACAAGTTAAAGACTATGTTGGTTGATGGTGACTTACTCGCTTATAAGATTACTTCTGCATTAGAAGAAACTATTCAGTGGGAAGATGATGTATGGACATTACATTGCGATTTAGACAAATGTAAGCAGTTTTGGAAACAATCAATTGCTTATTATATGAAACATACAAATTCAGCAAATGCAGTAATTGTATTTTCTGATGTTTCTAATTTTAGAAAAGAATTAGATTTAGAATATAAATCTTTTAGAAAAGCAATTCGTAAACCAATAACTTATAAACCACTTCGTTATTGGATTGAGAAAACTCATAGAACTCTAAGTTATCCTTTCTTAGAGGGTGATGACACATTGGGATTACTAGCCACTGGCAAGTATAAAGATAATTGTGTCATAGTGAGTGGTGACAAAGATATGCGAACAATACCTACTTGGCATTGCTTCATTATAGATGACAGCTTTGAGTTCGTAGATAGTCACAAAGCCGACTACAACTTTTGTACTCAGGTATTAACAGGTGATAAATCTGATGGATACATAGGGTGCAAAGGTGTCGGTTCAGTTAAAGCGTCAAGAATATTAGATGGTAAGAAGAAACTTCCTGAAATGTGGGAAGCTGTACTTCAGGAGTATACTAGAAATGGATACTCAGTAGATGACGCTTATCACCAAAGTAGACTAGCAAGAATACTTAGAGAGGGTGAATACGATTACAAAAAACAAGAACCTAAACTATGGAGTTATAAATATGAACACTACCGAAATTTTACAGAAGACAGAAAAGTTAGTTAATGGTGATAGGGATAAAACTCATGGTAATAAAATAATTAACCACGAGAATATCGCTAGACTTTGGAGTGCATATTTACAGAACAAAACTAAACTCAATATTATTATTTCACCTGAAGATGTTGCACAGCTAATGTCTTTATTGAAGATTGCTAGGACACAAGCAGGTGAACATAATATTGATGATTATGTAGACGCAGTTGGTTATCAAGCAATTGCAGGAGAGATAGCAAATAAAAGGTCTGAATTAAGTTCCTCTTTAGGAGTATCTAATGAACGAAAATCCAAAAATACCGACAATAAGTGAAGAACTTATAAGGTACTTAGATAATTTATTTCCTGACAAATGTGCTGATTTAAAAGATACAGACAAAGAGATTTTTCATAAATCAGGGCAAAGGTCAGTAGTAAATCATTTAATCGAAAAGTTTAAATTACAAGGAGAAAACTAATATGTGTGTTTCAGTAAAAGCACCTGCACCACCACCTGCACCAGAGCCAATTCCTGCTACGCCACCAAGCGTATCAAATGCTACTACACAGCAAACAGCACCGACTTCGGCAACAGGTGAAGCGTCAGGCAGAAATACTTCTATTGCTTCAAGAGTAGCAAGAAGACGAGTAGGTAGAGGAAGTTTAAGAATACCTCTAGCAACTTCTGGTCTTACAAGAAGTGGTCTTAACATTCCGAGTGCATAATGGAGAGATATGAGATTGGTAGTAATACTATCATAGATGATAAAGCGTCTATGGAAAGTCAGTACCAAAAGATGGAGATTGACAGAGAAATTTATTTAGAAAGAGCAAGAGATAGTGCCGAACTTACCATTCCATATTTAGTACCAGAAAAAGGTTCAAACTCAGCAACCAATTATCCAACACCTTATCAATCAGTTGGTTCTAGAGGTGTGATGAATTTAGCTAGTAAATTAATGTTAGCTTTATTTCCACCACAAGCACCATTCTTTAGATTAGATGTTGATGATTTAGTTTACAAGCAAGTACAAGGCGACCCAAGACAGAAAGCTACTATAGAACAAGGTTTAGCTAAAATTGAAAAAGCTGTCATGGATAGTATTGAAGCTGACAATGATAGAGTTGCT
>CACEKW010000013.1 GCA_902560185.1 uncultured Pelagibacteraceae bacterium
CTTTCAAAATACGTTAGAAACTATTTTTATGAAAAAAAATAATTATTCGTCAATAGAAACCATAATAAATGTTGCAAGAAAAGGAGGTATGTACATTTTAGTTGATGATGAAAAAAAGAGAAAATGAAGGTGATTTAGTTATGTCAACTTCGGATACAAATGCAAAGAATATTAATTTTATGGCTAAATATGGAAGAGGTCTTATTTGTTTAGCCTTAGATAGTCTTCAAGCTAAAAGATTAAATTTATCTTTAATGTCACCTGTAAATCAATCAAGAAATCAAACTGCATTTACAATTTCAATAGAAGCAAAAAAAGGTATCACAACTGGGATATCAGCAAAAGATAGAGCAAGAACTATTAAAATAGCTTCAAAGAAAAATGTGAGTAAGAAAGACATAGTATCACCTGGCCACGTGTTTCCCATAATTGCAAAAGATGGCGGTGTTCTTGTAAGAGCAGGTCACACAGAGGCCTCTGTGGATATTTCGAAGTTAGCTAAAAAGAATAATTCAGCAGTCATTTGCGAAATAATGAACGAAGATGGAACAATGGCTAAGGGTCAAGCACTTTTAAATTTTGCACAAAAACATAAACTTAAGATTGGTAAAATTGAAGATTTAATTTCTTATCGATTAAAAAAAGAAAAATTAGTAAAATTAAAAAAATCCTCTGATATCAAAGTAAAAAATCAAAAATATAAGATCAAAATATATGAGAATCTTTTAGATGGATCAGAACACTTTGCTCTCATAAAAGGATCTCTAAAAAGATCTATCGTACCACGTGTTAGAGTTATTTCATCAAATGTGGTTTATAATTATCTTATAAGTCAAAAACTTCCCAATTCATTTGATAAAACAATAAACTATTTTAAGAAACACAATAATTGTGTACTAATCTTCATTAAAGATTCTAATTTAAATTCGGTCACTCAAACACTTAAAAGTTTTAGGAATAAAAGTTTTAAAAAAAAAGGTAAAGATAATCTTATAAGAAATTATGGTATAGGTGCTCAAATTATAAAAGATTTAAAAATCAAAAATATGATATTAATTACTAGAACACCAAAAAAAGTTATTGGATTAGAGGGTTATAACATTAAGATAACTAAACAAGAATTAATTTGATGAAAAAAATTTTAATAGTCACAGCAAATTATTATAAAGATATTTCTTTGGGTTTGTTAAATAGTGCTAAAAAAAACCTTCCAAGAAATTTTAATATAAAAATAATTCAAGTTCCTGGTGTGTTTGAAATACCCGTGACCATCTCAAAACATTTAAAAAAATTTGATGCATTTATTGCCCTTGGATGTGTTATCAAGGGTCAAACTCCGCATTTTGATTTCATATCTCAATCCTCAACTAATGCTATTATGGATTTATCTATTAATTCAAAAAAACCTATAGGAAATGGAATACTTACTTGCTTGAACATGAAACAAGCAAAGGCCAGAAAAAAAAAGGGTGCTGAGGCAGCAAAAGCTGTTATTTCGGTATTATCTCAAAAATGAAACTAAATTATAGCCCCAAAAATAATCCGAGGGTTATTATCATTCAAAAATTATATGGTGTTTTGTTTAATAACGATGACAAAATAGAATTTCCAAAACATAGGTTTAAAAAATTCATTAAGGATATTGTTTTAGGTACAATTGAACGAAACGAAATTATTGTAGATGAATTAGATAAAAATTTAGGTGATAATTTCAATTTACTCAAACTAGATAAGATATTTCAAGTTATTTTAAAATCGGCAACATATGAAATTTTATATAAACCTAATGTATCAATAAAAATAATTATTAAAGAATACCTAAATGCATCTAACCTCTTTTTAAATGACTCACAAACAAAATATTTAAATGCATTATTAGATAATGCTGCCAAAAAATTAAGATCATCAAATGCATGAATTTGATATAATCAAAAAATATTTTTCAAAACTTTCTTTAAATAATAAAAATTCACTTAGTTTAAATGATGATGTTTTTTTTGATAAATCAAATAAATTAGTTATTTCTGTGGACACTTATGTTGATAAATCTCATTTTTTTAATTTTGAAAATCCTGATTTGATTATTAAAAAAATTTTAAGATCATCAATTTCTGATTTAATTTGCAAAGGTGTTAAGCCAAAATACTATTTTATTTCAGGCTCTGGAAATAAAAAAACATTTAAAAAATCTAATTTAAAAAAGATTTCTCAAGCACTAAAACAAGAACAAAAAAAGTTTGGAATACATATTTCAGGTGGAGATACTGTCTTTTCAAACAAATTAAGCTTTACAATAATTTCTATTGGTTTTTCCTCAAATATAGTATTTAGAAATAAAGCAAAATTTAATGATGACATATATGTTACGGGTAGCTTGGGTGATAGTTACATGGGCTTACAAATATTAAAAAAAAAACTCTTTTTAAAAAAAGATCTCAAAAAATACTTTCTTAAGAAATATTACCTTCCAGAATTACATAGTAGTTTGACAAAAAAATTATTTAATTTTGCAAATACCTCTATAGATATTTCTGATGGTCTTTTTGCTGATTTAGATAAATTGATTAATAGACAAAAATTATCTTATAAAATTTTTATATCTAACATTCCAATTTCTAAAAATCTTAAAAAGATAATACTTTTAAAAAAATTAAAAAAGGTTAACTTTGTATCAAAAGGTGATGATTATCAGATATTATTTACTGCATCAAAAAAAAAGTCCAGAATCATTAAAAGAACGTTTAATTCTCTGGGTATTAAAATTTCAAAAATTGGAAATATTTCTTCAGGTGCTCAAAAATCACAAATTATTGATGAAAAAGGGAATAAAATTGCCATTAAAAACAGAGGTCATTTTCATAGTTTTTAAAAGTTATTTATTGCCTTTTATATTTTTTTTTGTATTGTCCGATTTTTAATAACTAACAACCAACAACATAATTAAAGTTTATATGACTTCAACCATCGAGACTGTTCTTCTATATACAATTGGTGCCGGATTATTATCTATAGTTTATGGATATTTAACTGGAAAAAATATTTTAAATTCGAGTGCTGGAAATTCTAAAATGCAAGATATTGCGTCGGCGATACAAATAGGTGCAAAAGCTTATCTTGCAAGACAGTACAAAACAATTGCAATTGTTGGTGTTGTTGTTTTAGTAATTGTAAGTTTTGCTTTTAGTATGCTTGTTGGTTTAGGCTACCTTATTGGTGCAACTTTATCGGGTATAGCTGGATATGTTGGCATGTTAGTTTCGGTTCAAGCAAATGTTAGAACTGCTGAAGCATCTAGAAAAGGGTTGGCTAGTGGTTTATCTGTAGCCTTTAAATCTGGAGCTGTAACTGGAATGTTAGTTGCTGGCTTAGCATTATTATCAATAGCTGTTTATTATTATTTATTATTAAAATTTAATGTTGATGAAAGAGAAATTGTAAATGCATTAGTTGCGCTTGGGTTTGGTGCATCATTAATTTCAATCTTTGCTAGACTTGGTGGAGGTATTTTCACTAAAGGTGCTGATGTAGGAGCTGATTTAGTTGGAAAAGTAGAAGCCGGTATACCAGAAGATGATCCAAGAAATCCTGCTGTAATAGCTGATAACGTAGGTGATAATGTGGGTGATTGTGCTGGAATGGCTGCTGATTTATTTGAAACTTATGCAGTGACAATTGTTGCAACAATGGTTTTATCCTCAATATTTTTTCCAGGTGATTTATCGATGATGATTTATCCACTTACAATTGGTGGTGCATGTATCTTAACTTCAATCATTGGAACTTTTTTCGTTAAACTTGGAAAAAGTAAAAATGTGATGGGAGCGTTGTATAAAGGATTTGTTGTATCAGCTCTAGCTTCCTTAGTTATTTTATATCCGGTTACAGATTACGTTCTAGGTTTAGAAAATTCTTATGATTTAAATAATAAATCATTTTCTGGAATGAACTTATATTATTGTGGGGTGATAGGATTAATTATTACAGGATTGCTAATTTGGGTTACCGAATATTATACAGGAACTAATTATAGACCTGTTAAAAGTGTTGCAAGTTCCTCTACCACTGGACATGGAACCAATGTAATTCAAGGTTTAGCAATTTCATTAGAGGCTACAGCTATACCAGCCTTAATAATTGTTTCTGGTATTTTGCTTACTAACCATATCGCTGGTTTGTATGGCATAGCAATTGCTGTAACAACTATGTTGGCATTAGCAGGAATGGTTGTTGCTTTAGATGCATATGGACCAGTTACAGATAATGCTGGTGGTATTGCTGAAATGTCTAAATTGCCTAATAATGTTAGAAAAACAACAGATGCATTAGATGCTGTCGGTAATACTACAAAAGCAGTTACAAAAGGTTATGCTATTGGATCTGCAGGATTAGGTGCTCTAGTCCTTTTTGCAGCATACACAGAGGATATCAAACATTTTTCCAAAGAGGTTGGATCAAAATTAGAGGGAATAGTTGTAACATTTGATTTGTCAAACCCATATGTTGTCGTTGGTTTATTAATTGGAGGAATGTTACCGTATTTATTTGGGTCTATGGGTATGCAAGCTGTTGGTAGAGCAGGTGGTGCTGTTGTAATAGAGGTAAGAAGACAATTTAAAAAATATCCAGGCATCATGAAAAGAAAACAAAAACCTGACTATGCAAAATTAGTTGATCTATTAACTGTTGCTGCAATAAAAGAAATGATCATTCCATCATTATTACCAGTCCTATCACCAATAGTTTTATATTTAATAATATTTGCAATTGGTGGTCAAGTTGCTGCATTAGCTTCTGTTGGTGCAATGTTGTTAGGTGTTATTATTACTGGTTTATTTGTTGCAGTTTCTATGACAGCTGGTGGTGGCGCATGGGATAATGCTAAAAAATATATTGAAGATGGAAATCATGGTGGAAAAGGCTCAGAGGCTCATAAAGCAGCAGTAACAGGTGACACAGTAGGGGACCCTTATAAAGATACAGCGGGTCCAGCAGTTAACCCAATGATTAAAATAACAAATATTGTAGCTTTACTTTTATTAGCAGTTATCGCTGGTTAATTTCTTTTCTTTTTTTGGCCCTCACACCAAGGGGGTCATTAATTTTTTGCCTCATACTAGACATGAAATCATAAATAAACGAATTTCTTGAGAAAGTCGCTTCTGTAGTCTCTTCTACAATTTTTATTTTTTTCATATCTTCCATGTTATAAAACTCTTTTTTCTTTAAAATTCCATAATTGTCTATTTCGAGAACTAGCACATCATTTTTAAAAATTTTCATTCTACCTAAATTTCTCAATCTAGATTGTGTTTGTTTTCTCTCAATATATATCCATATATCATTATCAAATTTACTACGAGTCGATGGTGATCCAAGAATTTTTCTCACGTCATTGCTTGTTGACTGATCAATAATTAATTCTTTTTGTTTTTTTTCTAGAAAAGGAACACCATGATGTTTTACAACTTTTTTAAATGAACAATTAGATACTACTAATGTGAAAAAAAAAATATATAATATTTTTAACATGTCTGAAAATTATATTAATGTTTATAACAATTTAATCAATTACTCTAGAAATAAAGACTTATATAAATCTCTTAATCGAGAAGATACCTTTTCGGATAGGTTAACATTCTTTCTCATTCATTTTGCTTTCTTTTTAAAAACCTTTAAAAATAAAGAAAATAGAGATATTTTACAAAGAATTTATGACTTCAATTTTAGACAATTAGAATTAAGTATTCGAGAGATAGGATATGGAGATCAATCAATTAATAAAAAAATGAAAATTTATTTAAATTTATTTCATGCTATTGTTTCGGAAATTCACTTTTGGGATAAATTAAATAGAAATGAAAAATTAAAAAGATTATCTTCTTTTTTAGAGGATTTTAAAGAAATAGATAATTTAGTTGATTATTTTGATGATTTTTCCCTCAATTTGAGGAAAAAAAATTTGAATTTTTTTTTAAAAAGTGTAAGTAGTCCATAATTATGGCTGTACCTAAACGAAAACAAACACCATCTAGAACTGGCATGAGAAGATCGCAGAATATGAAATTCTCATCAAAAAATGTAATTGAAGACAAAAAATCTGGCGAATATAGATTGTCTCATCATTTAGATTTAAAAACTGGAATGTACAAAGGGCGTCAAGTTTTAGACCCGAAAGAATAATTATAATCAAAATGTCAGATTTAACTAAAATTGCAGTTGATGCAATGGGAGGTGATGGATCACCTAAAAAAATAATTGACGGCATTATCCATAGTCATCAATCAAATAAAAAAAATTTTTTTAAGATCTTTGGAAATAAAATCAAAATTGACGAACTTATTAAAGATAAATTAAATAGTGATTTCTACGAAGTAATACATACAGATAATGTTGTGAAAAGTACAGATAGTCCACTGGAAGCTGCCAAAAGAGGTAAAGACACTAGCATGTGGCTTGCGATTGAAAGTGTTAAAAAAAAAGAAACTGATATTGTAATATCTGCAGGAAATACTGGTGCGTTACTTGTTATCGCCAAATTGAATCTTAAGATGATTGAAAATATTGATAAACCTGCATTATCTGCATTATGGCCAAATAAAAAAGGGATGAGTGTTGTATTGGATTTAGGTGCTAATATTGAATGTAGCTCAAAAAATTTAGTTGATTTCTCAATTATGGGAGCTTCTTTATATAAGTCACTTTATCCAAATGAAACTCCAAATACAGCTTTATTAAATATTGGTTCAGAAGAATTGAAAGGTAATGAAATTATAAAAGATACTTTTCAAATACTTAATGAAAAAAAAACTAATAATTTTAATTTTTCAGGTTACATTGAAGGCAATGAACTAATGGATGGCAATGTTAATGTAATTGTTTCTGATGGTTTTACAGGTAATGTTGCTCTTAAAACAGCTGAAGGGACAGCAAATTTTATTACAGATGAACTTAAAAAAGTTTTTAAAAACTCAATTTTAGGTAAATTATCAGCAATATTGAATTTTTCAAATTTGAATAGATTTAAAAAAAGATTAGATCCTAGACTTTACAATGGTGCAATTTTTATTGGCCTAGATTCACCTGTTGTAAAAAGTCATGGTGGAACAGATTTTATTGGTTTTTCGAATTCTTTAGAAGTGTGTAGTAAAATTGTTAAAGGTGATTTAATTAACAAAATTAGAGAAAATATCTAATTAATGAGAATTAATTTAACTAAAAAAGATCTTATAAACACAATATATATGCAAGTAGGATTTTCAAAAAAAATTACTGAAAGTTTAATTGATGAATTTTTTTCCATAATAGTTTCGAATTTGTGCAAAAAAAAGTCTGTAAAAATTTCAAAGTTTGGGACATTTATGATTAGATCAAAGAGTTCTAGAATTGGTAGAAATCCAAAAACAAAAGAAGAAAAAGAGATTTCTAAGAGAGATGTTGTTTTATTCAAGCCATCAAAAGAATTCAAAGAATATCTTAATAATAATGGTTAGAATGGAACCTAATAACACTTGATAAAAATTAAATTTTGCAATAGAAACCTCAAATTTGGTCCCTTCGTCTATCGGTTAGGACACGTGGTTTTCATCCTCGAAAGAGGGGTTCGATTCCCCTAGGGACCGCCACATTTATGATATTTTATGTTTATATGCTTAAAAGCGTAAAAAATAAAATTATCAAAACTTACGTTGGATATACAAATAACCTTAATTTAAGACTTAAAAAACACAATACAGGTAGAGGGGCAAAGTCGACACGAGGATATAAGTGGAAAATTATCTATAAAAAAAGATTTTATGATAAAAGATTAGCTATGTCATTTGAGTATAAATTAAAAAGAGATAAAAAAAAAAGAAAACACTTATTAAGTTTAAGTTGATATGAAAATAGCATCAATATTACCCTATAAAGAAAATTATACTCTAAGAGGAGCTGGTGCAGTAGCTCTATGGATCAGTGATTTTATAAGAGACTCTGAATATAAAAAAGATACTTACATTATAGGTAGTACAAAAAACAAAAATTACTTAACAAAAAATTATATAAATATAGATAATATTAATTCAAAACTTAATAGTACAACTAAAGAGTACTCAAATAAGATCATTAATAAAATAAAAAATTTGAATTTTGATATCCTAGAGTTACATAATAGACCAATCATGGTTAAAGAATTTTTTGGTAAATTAAATTCAAAAATCATCTTATATTTTCATAATGACCCCACTACTATGAAGGGTGCTAAATCAGTTAATGATAGAATGTATCTTTTAAAAAGTGTTGATAAGATTATTTTTATCTCAAAATGGGTTAAAAAAAAGTTTTTTGAAAATTTACCAAATTTATCAGATAATAAAACTCAAATTATCTATCATAGTATTGATCCAATAAAAAAAAATGTCAAAAAAAATAAACAAATTATTTTTGTTGGAAAATTAAATGAATCAAAGGGGTATGATCTATATTGCAAATCTATGTTTAAAGTTTTAGATCAATATAATGATTGGTGTGCTATTTCAATCGGTGAAGAAAGGAGATTTCAAAATTTTCCTACTCATAGAAAACATATTAACCTTGGTCAAATTCCACATAATAAAGTTTTGGATTATCTAAGTAAATCTGAAATTGCTGTTATACCCTCAAGATGGGAAGAACCATTTGGTAGAACTGCATTAGAAGCTTCTTCACGTGGCTGCGCAACAATAATCTCTAATAGTGGTGGTCTCCCAGAAACAACTGATTATGCAATAAAACTCAAAAAATTAAACACTAAAAATATTGAAAATGAAATTATTCAACTTATTAAAAATGATAAATTAAGAAAAAAAATCCAGATTAGAAGTAAAAAATTTGTTAAGCACAAATTAAAGAATAATTCTCAAAAAATTGATTTTATGAGAAATTCACTATTTCCTTTCAAAAAAATAAATATTAATAAAAATAAATTAAGAATAATAAACATTTATAATTTAGCTCAAAAATTAAATCATAGAATTTATAACCTGTCATTAGGTAAAAAATTTACTAATGGCTTTATCAGAAATGGTCATGATGTAATCGAAATTAGTGATAGAGATTATGTGAGACTAAACAAAAGTATTAATTTATTTGGTGCTAGAGAAAAATTTCATAGTTATTTAATTGAAACTTTTAAAAATTATAATCCAGATTTAGTTATTTTTGGACATTCTGATAATGTAAATCAAGAAATCTTATCTGATTTTAAATCAATTAATAAAAATATAATAATCTCTCAATGGAATGAGGATCCATTGATGAAAAATTTACCAGATACACATGAAAATATAAATAAATTGACTAAATTTTTTCCATTAGTAGATCATTCATTCATAACAACTAATCCTACTACCCTAAATCTATCAAAGAAATATCTTAAAAAAGTTCATTTTTTTATGACACCTGTGGATAGAAATATTGAATGTTTTGATGTTTACAATCTAAAACCTTCTAACGATGTTTTTTATGCAATGAGTCATGGGGTTAATCGTGCAACTCTAAAAATTGGAAAAATAGATAGCAGAGTCATTTTTTTAGAAAAACTTATTAAAAAGATGAATGGAATTAAATATGATTTTTATGGAATTGGAAAACAAGAACCTGTTTGGGGTAATGAATTTTATAAATCATTAATTAATTCAAAAATGGCCTTAAATCTTAGTAGGGGACAACCTACAAAACATTACTCAAGTAATAGAATCGCCTCACTTATGGGAAATGGGTTGTTAGTTTTTATAGACAAAAAAGTAAAAATGAGCAGTTTTTTTAATTCAAATGAAATAGTTTCTTATAATGATGTCAATGACCTTGCTGATAAAATCAAATTTTATAAGAAAAATGATAAATCAAGAATTAGAATCGCTAAAAAAGGTAAAGAAAAATATTTCAAATTATTTAATGAAGTAAAAATTTCAAAATATATGATTGATAAATCTATTGGAAAAAAAGCTTCCTTAATGTAGCAAGTTTAAATCTTAATCTTATTTAAAGCATTATTTTTAAATATATTTGCTTCTCTAATATATCTTCTGACCATTTGCGTTGTTTTATGACCAGTCATTGCCATAATACTTCGTTCATCAGCACCAGACTCTGCAGCAACTGTTGCAAAACCTGATCTTAAACTATGACCTGCAAAATTTTTATTCTCAATACCAGCTAAATTTAGATATTCTTTCATTAATAAAACTACTGATTGGTCAGTTAATCTATTTTCTGTTAAAGATAAACCTTTAGAAAATCTTCTAAAAATAGGCCCAGATTTAATTTTAGAAATTTCTAGCCACTTTCTAAGATTAACTACAGGGCAATATTTTTCATTAGTAAAGTAGGGTAGTCCTTTGATCATTCCTTCACCAAATTGATCGGTTTTTGATCTTTTAATTGTGATTTTAAGACCCTCATGTACAAATTCTAAATCTTCATGATCAATTGAAATAAGCTCAGTTCGTCTAAATCCACCTCCAAATCCAATTAAGATTATTGACTTGTCTCTAAATTTTTTAATATCTTCAATTTTTTGTTGATCTATTACATTAATTACAGATTTTAAATGACTAATTAATATAGGTTTTTTACCTTTTTGAATGCTTCCTTTCACCCTTTTTATTCCCATTAAATTTTCAACAATGATTGGATGTTTGGTATCTAGATAATGCCCTTTTAGTTTATGAACCATGCTAATTGACACTAAACGTCTTCTTAAAGTGCTTATTTTCGAATTTTTAGAAAGGTGTGTAAGGTATAATGAAACTATTTTTGGCTCTGATGGCAAAGAATTCAAACCATGCTTAGCACAAAAAGCTCCAAAATCTTTAAAGTCTGACTTATATGCTCTTAATGTATTATTTGCTTTTGAGCTTTTAAGGTTATTTAAAGTTGCCTCATGAAGCGATTTTAGGTCTGTTGTCAGTTCATTCATACAATTACTATTGATAACAATTAATTATCACTAGTAATATATCAAGTGATTTTTAATGTCAATAGTTTAAATATAAAAATTATGGGTTCAATTGATGGAGAAATTCCTGCTGTATGGTTTTTAATTACCTCTGTGGGATTTATTATTTTAAGTTCAATTCAATATAAAAATCATGGCAAAAGTATTGAAACTATTTTTTTATCTATCTTGGCAATCTTATTTTTAATCAGCTATTTTATCTTAGTTTTCAAAGCTTGATTTATCCCCAATATTCACATGAATTGCAGTAAATTTTAAGAATCAATTAAAAGGTGATACAGCTTTAAAATCATATCTGTTAAAGTATAAATGAATTAAGGGGCAACCCTTAACTGGCCAATTGGGCAAAAGCCGAGAGGTACAAATCCAAGGGGCAGAAAGTTCTGCAAAGCATCGCTGAACATGCAGAACGGGAGGCATGGCGGTAGCGCATCAACGACGTGCCAAAACAACTGTTCTTTGCACCTTTAAAAGTGCAAGGAAACAGGGGTTTCTGAGGAAAAATGCATCTTAAAGGCACTAAATTTCAATTAAAAGTTTGGAAATACCTTAAAACTATACCAAAAGGTAAAATAAGAACATATAAACAAGTTGCTGCTGCTATAAACAGCCCTAAATCAGCTAGAGCTGTTGCTAATGCTTGTGCTAAAAACCCATATGCCCCAAAAATACCTTGTCATAGAGTGATTAGATCTGATGGAGCTCTTGGAGGTTACTCAGGTAGAGGTGGAATCAAGCAAAAGCTCAAATTACTAAGATCTGAAAAAGTAGCTATTTAGAGCTATTTTAAACATTTTTTAAGTTAAAAAAGTGAGTAAAATCAACGTTTTTTTACCTTTTTGTAAGATTACTTTCTAAATAAAATAATTCACCCTTGAGTTGTACCATAAATTAGTCTATACTAAAAATAGACCCCTCTATGGGCGTTTAAATGCTATATTCAATTAGTGCATCGCTCTACTATTCAAATATATCAATGTTTTTGGACTGCCCTACTTTTTTGGAATTTTCATAACCATAATCGAAAAAAGTCCCTATTTTAAAAGGTTATTTGATGTTTTTCATAATTTGCTATAATCAACACTTTTGCTGAGCGTATTAAAGGGATTTTAAAATTAAAAGATCCAAAATATTCAAAAATTGATATAATTTTATATTTAATTAAATTCAATAAATACAATAGTTTATAATAAATATTTAATGTAATACTTTAGATAATAGTAAATAATTATTACCTATTATTTTACTTTTTTAACTAAGTTCTCTCTTCTAGAGATGTAGATACCACTTAATACAATAATAAACAAACCTAAGAAAGTCCAATTATCAGGGAAATCACTAAAGAAATAATAGCCTATAACTATGTTAGTAATGATCTCAAAATAACTTAAAGGAGCTAATTTTGAAGCATCAGCGTATTTTAGAGATAATATTAGAAATAAGTGACCTACGCAGGCAAATACACCAATAGCAGCCATCATTGACCACTGATTAATTGTTGGCTTGATCCAAACAAAAGGCATTACACATGAAACAATAACAGCCCCTACTACACCAGTTAACAATAAAGTTAATAAAGGGTTATCTGAAGTACTTAACTTACGAGTAATAATTAAATAAAATCCATACATTATTCCTGTTCCAAGCGCAGCAATACTTGCTAAATTAATTTCTACAAAACCAGGTCTTATAACAACCAAGGATCCTATAAATCCTATAATTACAGCTGACCATCTTCTAAATCCAACCCTCTCACCTAAAAAAATTGGAGAAAAAGCTGTAACAATCAAAGGTGCAACAAATGCCAAAGTTAATGCCTTTGCTAAAGAGATTACTGAAATGGCATAAAAGAAACAAATATTTGCTGTTAAAAGTATTAAGCCTCTTATAAATTGTAATTTTGGTTTGTCTGTCCAAACGAGATTTTCTCGAAAAAAGAAAAACATAATTGGTAAGGTGAACGCCACAGTAAAAAAATATCTCGCCCAAGTGATTTGTAATACAGGTAATTCTGAACTTAAATATTTAGCAAAACCATCCATAATTGGAAGCATCACCCACGCTAAAAGATTAAATGTAATAGCCTTCATATAAGAAGGATATAGATTAATTAAAGTATTTTAAAGCAAAGAATACAACTATTGGAATAGTTATAAAAGACATGAGCGTTGACACAACAATAGTACTAGCGACACTATCAACAATTTTTTTTGGTGAATAAATTGATGCAACAAGATAATTAAGAACTGCGCTAGGCATTGAACATTGTATTAGTAATACACCAGCTGCAAACCCTTCTAGACCAAAATATAATATCAATAAATAACCGATAATAGGTCCAACAATCACTCGGCCTAAAGAAGAAAATATTGCCTTATTAAGTGAAAAAACTTTAAGTCTTGTTAGTGCTATTCCTAATGACATCAAAATTAAAAATATTGTGGCATACATTAATAAAAAAGTAGTATTTTCTATAAATCCTGGAAGTTCATAATCATAATAAAGTAAAAAAACTGCAATAATGATTGCATAAAAAGGTGGGCTTTTTAGTATAACTTGTAAACTAAATTTTCTATCTGCTAAAAAAACACCTAATGTAAAGTGACACAAAATGATTAAGGCAGAAATAGCGGCTGAAACACCAAGACCTTGAGAACCATACGCGAATAAACATATTGGTAAACCCATATTACCAGTATTAGGCATTGTTAAAGGCGGAAGTTCTCTTATTATATCTTTAGTATTCAAAAGAAATAATATGATTATTCCAACAATAATGAACCCAACAATTGCAATTGCATAGTACCAAAAATAGTTAATAAAAATACTAAATGATATATTTACCGGATTTAATGCATAAATAATCATTGCTGGTGTACCAACATTTGCAGCAAAATTAGTGATAAATGTAGTGTCAATTTTAGGATTTTTTTTGCCGAGATAATATCCAATACCCACAACAAAGAATACTGGAAACAAAACTTCAAAAAGTTTTATATAAATATCCATTAATTATAGAGTCTAATTAAAGTTGGAAATTTAAGAATATTTTTATTTTTCTTAAAAATTGATAGACAATTTTTTATATTTTTTTCAGTAGTTTTATGGCTTATAATAACAATTGTAGCCTTCTTATTTTTCTTATCAGGAGTTTGAATAATTCTTTTTACTGAGATCTTAAATTTAGATAATCGATTTGTTATTAAAGATAAAACGCCCTGTTTATCCTTAACCTCAAATCTAAGATATAATGAATTAGAATAATTTTGATTGTTAAAGGGTTTTATAGATTTTCTTTTATTATAAGAAATTCCAAAAGGGGGTTTAATATTTCCTCTCAAAATAGATAATAAATCTGATAATAAAGATGATGAGGTTGGTCCAGGACCAGCCCCCTCACCTTGTAAAATACTTTGACCTACTGGTTTGCCCTCTGTAATAACCGCATTCATTACACCATTCACATTTCCGATATATGAGTTTTTACTCACTAAACATGGATGTACTGTTTCAAATAATTGATTATTAATAATTTCAGAAATCCCAAGTAATTTTATCCTCAAACCTAATTGATTTGCTATTTTAATATCTTCTAGCTTAATGTTTTCAATTCCTTCCATTATACACTTACTTTTTGATATTTTGATATTAAATGAAAGCGCTGATAAAATTCTAATTTTAGCAAAAGCATCGAAACCATTAAGATCTAATTTAGGATTACCTGGTTCAGCATAACCAAGTACCTGAGCTTTCTTTAAAACTTTTTCAAAACTTTCGTTACTATTTTCCATCTCTGATAAGATATAATTAGTTGTCCCATTTAAGATTCCATAAACTTTTTTAATCTTATTAGTTGCTAAACCCTCTTTAATAGTTCGAAGAATTGGAATTCCTCCAGCAACAGAAGCCTCGAACTCTAGATTTACTTTATTCATTTCAGCTAGTTTAGCTAAATGGTCCCCATGTTTAGCAATTAATGCTTTATTTGGCGTTATTACATTTACTTTATTTTTCAAAGCGTATTCTATTATCTTTTTGGAAATACCATCAGATAAACCAATACATTCAAATAAAATATCTATTTTTTTTTCTTTAAAAATTTTTAAAGGATTTGAATAAAAAATTTTTTTATCTATGTTAAACCGTCTTTTTTTATTTTTATTTTTAGCAGATATAGCTACAATATTTATTTTTTTTCCAGTTTTTATCTCTATTTCTCTCTTTTTTGAATTTAATTCATTGTACAAAAATATTCCGACCTGACCCAATCCAACTAGTGCAATATTTATATTTTTATTCATTTGTTAATATCCGGAAATTTACTTTTTTTGATATAATCATTAATATAAATTTCATACTCTTCAATTGTCATTGATCTAATATCATTTGATTTTTTTATTATTTCGGTCAGTTTGTTATTATCATTTTTTTTATCACTTTTCTCATTCCAATATTTAGAGTCAATATTAAATGAACATGCGTTTAAAAATATGAAGAGAGCTATAAATAATAATCTATTCATTTAAAACCAGCATCTTTTGGAAAATTAAATTTCATATTCATATTTTGTATTGCTTGACCCGCTCCCCCTTTAATAAGATTATCAATAGCAGAAAGTATAATTATCTTATTCTTATTTTTTGATTTACAAACAGATATATTGCAATTATTCGTATTAATTACATCATTTGTGCTTATTAATTTGTCTTTATTTAATATTTTTATAAAATTTGCTTTTTTATAATATTTTTTCAACGTGTTTAATATTTTTGATACTGAAGAAGTCTGATTAAGCTCAACATAAATTGTGCTTAAAATGCCTCTAAACATAGGTGATAAATGAGGAGTAAAATCAAATTGAATATTTCCTTTAACGCATCTCTTGATCATTTCTTCAATTTCAGAATTATGTCTGTGTGATGCAACACCATAAGCACTTAAAGATTCATATAAATTTTTATCTTTATATTTTTTGTGTACACCTCTTCCAGCACCAGAATATCCTGATTTTGAGTCAATTATAATATTATGATTTTTTATTAATCTATCTTTTAATAAAGGTATCAAAGGTAATAGAATAGAAGTCGGATAACATCCAGGACAAGAAATAATTTTATAATCTTGAACTTTTTTACCTGTAATTTCAGGTAAAGAATAAATACTATTCTTAATATTATATTTTGCTTTATGATCTTTTTTATACCATTTTTTGTAATCTAAAGCTTTTTGAAGCCTAAAATCTGCGGCAAGATCAATTAAAACGTTTTGTTTATTCAAATATTTTGAAATTACTTGTGCTTCTCCATTGGGAAGTGCTGTAAATACAACATCAATTTCATTCAAAAATTTTTTATTGAATTTTACAATTTTGGGTAATCTTTTTAATCCAATTGTTTTATCGTAATAAGAAATTTTTTTTCCTATTGATTTGTTTCCACATAAATACTTTATTTTTACATATTTATGTTTGTTTAACAATTTTATCAATTGGATACCAATATAACCAGTTGATCCAGCGACTAATACATTAAGCTTAGGCATTTCTTATTATAACAGTTAAAAATTAAAAAAAAATTATCTTTTAGAAAATTGAAAGCTTCTTCTAGCTTTTCTTCTTCCAGGTTTTTTTCTTTCAACTGCCCTGGAGTCTCTCGTGGTTAATTTCTCAGTTCTAAGAGTAGATTTAAAGCTTTCATCAAATAATACCAAAGCTTTTGAAATTCCATGTACCATTGCCCCTGCTTGTCCTGTTGGACCGCCACCTTTAACATTACATCTCACATCATAATCTGTAGATTGATTTATTAATTCAAAAGGTCTTGTAATTTGCATTTTATGATTCTCGCTAGCGAAATACTCATTGTATAATTTACCATTAACATAAATTTTTCCTGAACCCTTTTTAAGCCAAACTCTTGCAATAGATGTTTTCCTTCTTCCAGTTGCATATTTGCTATCCTTGAAATCAAGTTTTAACTTTGTTGTTTTTGATGAAGTTTGAGTGTTTTCCATATTAATTTCTTGCTATATTCTTGCTATTTAACTTATCTAATTCAATTACTTTAGGATTTTGAGCTGAGTGAGGATGACTGTCACCAGCATATATTTTAAGTTTTGTAAGTTGTTTTCTGCCTAAAACACCACCTGGTAACATTCTTTTAACTGCTAATTTTAATGCCTCGCCTGGTTTTTTTTCATGTAATTTTTCTGGTGTTGTTTCTTTAATACCTCCTGGATGGCCAGTGTGTCTGTAATATTTCTTATTTTGAAATTTTTTTCCTGTAAATTTTGCATGCTCTATATTTTTGACTACTACAAAATCTCCTGTATCCATATGAGGAGTGTATGTTGTTTTATTTTTTCCTCTAATGATTTTAGATACAATTGTTGCAAGTCTTCCTACAACAGCATTTTTTGCATCAATTTCAAACCAAGATGAATTTAGCTCGCTTTTTTTAACAAATTTTGTCATTACGCGTGGATTAATACTATTATTAAGTTTAAAGTCAATTTTATATTTACCTTGTAAAATAACTCTATTCTGTTAAAAAGAGATTGCCGATTTGATCCTATTGCGGGCATAAACTGCTAAAAAGGAAATTTTCATAAAATCGGTAGGCATTTGAACTATATTGTGCGCCTTGCATAAAGCAAAAGCACTAAAAAAGGAGTAAAAATGAGTACAAAAAGAAATAATCCAGAAACTATAGTCATTCATGGCGGTGACTATAAAAGTGATCCAGCCACAAATGCTGTAGCTGTACCTATCTATAGAACAACATCGTATCAATTTAATAATACTGAACATGCTGCTAATCTTTTTGCATTAAAAGAATTTGGAAACATTTACACGAGAATTATGAATCCAACCAATGATGTTTTAGAAAAAAGAGTTGCTGCTTTAGAGGGAGGATTATCTTGTGTAACAGTATCTTCAGGTCAAACAGCATCATCTTTTGCAATATTAAATGTGGCTCAAGCGGGTGACAACATTGTAAGTTCAACAGATCTATATGGCGGAACTGTATCTTTATTTACTCATACATTAAGTAAATTAGGAATTGAAATTAGATATGCGGACCCAAGTGATCCAAAAAATTTTGAAAAAATGGTAGATGATAAAACAAGAGCTTTTTATGGAGAAACTTTACCAAATCCTTATCTTAGAGTTTTTCCTATTAAAGAAGTTTCTGATATTGGCAGAAAATATAATATTCCATTAATCATGGACAACACTGCATCACCAGTTATTTGTAAACCTATCGAACATGGTGCAGCCATAGTAATTCATTCCCTTACTAAATATATTGGTGGACATGGAACCGCAGTAGCAGGGAGCATTGTTGATAGTGGTAATTTTGATTGGACTGCTGATCCAAAAAGACAACCTTTATTTAATGAACCTGATGCTAGTTATGGTGGTGTAATATGGGGTAAAGCGGTGCCTGAGCTTACAGGAGCAAATGTTCCTTTTGCAGTGAGAGCTAGAGTATGTTTACTAAGAGATCTTGGTTCCGCATTAGCACCTGATAATGCATTTGCTATAATTCAGGGTTTAGAGACTGTAGCCTTACGTATGAAACAACATTGTGAGAATGCTGAGAAAGTTGTTAATTTTTTAAAAAAACATAAAGAGGTTACAAAAGTAATCTATTCTACTGAACATAATAAACCAATTGCTGATAGAGCAAAAAAATACCTAAAGGGTGGTTATGGGCCAATGGTTGGTATTGAATTAAATGGTGGTATAGAGGCTGGAAAAACATTCATTGAGTCTTTAAAAATGTTTTATCATGTTGCAAATATTGGTGATGTAAGAAGTTTAGCAATACATCCTGCTAGCACAACTCATAGCCAATTAAATGAAAAAGAACTTGCAGCATCTGGAGTTACACAGAGCTATGTAAGACTTTGTATTGGTATTGAGCATGTAGATGATATCATTGAGGATTTAAATCAAGCTTTAAACAAATCTTCTAAAGGTAAATTAAGGGCAGTTAGTTAAATCTTGTATTAAGAAATAAAAAATAGATACAAGAACTTACCAAAAAGATTGAGCTTATTTGGTGCGTAGATGCTATATAGATTTGTGCACCATATAAAACTGTTATTATTCCTAAAAAAATTTGTAATAAAATAAAGAAACCCAATAGATTTATAGACTTGTATAAATCAAAAATTTTGTCCTTATAGATTTTGTAAAACATAAATAAATAATAAAATCCGATTATATAAGCTAAGTTTCTATGAATAAATTGAACCAAAGATGGATCGCTAAAAGCAGATAGTTTAAACAAATTAACAAATTCATTGTCGTCAGGAAAATATGCTGTACCCATATTAGGCCAGGAATTATAAATTTTTCCAGCATCCATACCAGATACAAAAGCTCCTATAACAATTTGTGTAAAAACCAATGTTAAAAAAACGAGTGGTATTAAAGGATTTATTTTATTTGTTGTATTATTACTCAAATTTAGCTTTAGATAGTTCCAGAATATTAATGATAAAATAATAAAAGCAATCAATAAATGAATAGATAATCTAAAATGACTTACATCAACTCTATCTACAAGACCACTACTGACCATATACCAACCAATAAAGCCTTGAAAACATATTAGAAAAAAAATTAAATACAAACTATACAATTTTGAAATTCTAATTTTAAAAGAAAAATAAATTAATGGTATTAAAAATCCGATACCAATTAATCTTCCTAAAAAACGATGTGCCCATTCCCACCAAAAAATAATTTTGAATTCTTGCATATTCATATTGTAATTTTGTAATTTAAATTCTGGTATTTGCTTATAAAGATTAAAATACGAAATCCAGTCATCTTGATTTAAAGGTGGTAAAAATCCTGAGAAAAGTTGCCATTTAGTAATTGAAAGACCCGAGTCCGTTAATCTTGTTAAGCCTCCAACAACAATCATAATTGACACAATCCAAAACATTGAAATTAACCAGAGAGATAATTGATAATTAATCTTATGATTAGCTGTGTACATATGCGCATAAATATAATAATTTTTTAATTATCCAAATATATAAATGTCGCCACAAAAACGAAAAAAACTAAGTAAAATAAGATCAGAACTAGACAAAATAGATAATTCACTTATAAAAATTATAAAAAAGAGAACATTTCTTGTAAAAAAAGTTTTAGAACTTAAAGATAGAAAAAATCAAATAGTTGATCAAAAAAGAATTAGATCCATACTTAGTAATATAAGAAAAAAATCTTTAAAGAATAAAATTGATCCACGTATTACTAATAGAATATGGAAAAATATGATCTGGTCTTATATTGATTACGAAAGAAGAAATTTTAAAAAAAAATGATTATTTACTATGTGGTGGTAATTTTTTTTCAACAAAAATTTCATGTTTTCTAGTTGAAGGATTATATTTTCTAGCTTTTAACTTTACTTTGGCTTTTTCTCCACCAGCAGGTTTTTTTACATAATAAAAAAAAGGACTATCTGGTTTTTCTTCAGGGACTAAACGAACTTTTATATGAGTTTTTTTTGCCATCTTATTTAAATTTTTTTAAGCTTTTTACAATATTCGAAATTTTATTTAACTTATTTTTTAAATTATCTGCCCTTATAGAATTATCTGCCATTTCGTCAAGCTTTAAAGGTTCTTTATTATTTAGTATTTTCTTTACACCTTTGATAGTCATTCCTTGATCTTTTAATAAAAAATGAATTTTTTTTAATAATTCAATGTTTTTTTTGTCATAATATCTTCTATTTCCAGTAAGTATTTTAGGTTTAATTTGTTTAAATTCTTTTTCCCAGAAACGAAGAGTATGAGTGGGTAAAGAGTCCCCTTTTTTTGATTTTAAATTTAATATTTTAACAACTTCGCTTATAGTTTTGTAAGAATTATCTTCTTTATTCATCTATTTTATTTTTTGATTTTATTATTTTTTTCAAATTTGTAGATTTATGAGTAATGAGCGTTTCTGATATATAATTATTTTCCTCTATTTTTATTCCAGAAACAATGTCCCCGTTTGTAATGCCGGTTGCACAAAAAATTGAGTCACCTGTAATTATTTCATTTAATAAATACTTTTTATTTAAATCATCTATACCCATTTTTTTTGCCCTATTTACATCATTTTCATTATCAAAAATGAATCTACCTTGAAAAAAACAATCAAGGGCATCCAAAGCAGAAGCTGCAAGCACACCCTCAGGTCCACCACCAATACCCATAAAAATATCTATATTATATTTCTTATCAGAAACTAATAAAGCTCCTGATACATCTCCATCAGAAATAAGTTTTAAATTCACCTTCAAATTCCTTAGTTCTTCAATAATCTTTTTATGCCTTGGTCGATCTAAAATACATGCAGAAAGTTCATTGGGTTGTTTATTCTTATAATCTGCAAGATTAGAAATATTTTTTTTAACTGAATAATCCAAATCAATAATACCTTCAGAGGGTACTTTTGCCGAAATTTTGTTCATATAAGTCTCTGGTGCACTAAATAAATTTGATTTTTCTGCAACTGCAATAACAGATAACGCTCCTGGCAGGTTATTTGCTGCAAAATTAGTTCCCTCTAAAGGATCCACAGCAATATCTAACTCAGGACCATGCATGGTACCTAAAGTTTCTCCAATATAAAGCATAGGAGCTTCATCCAGTTCTCCCTCTCCTATAACCACCTTTCCTCTCATTTCTATCTCATTAAGTTTATTTCTCATTGCATCTACAGCCGATTTATCTGCTGCTATTTTATCTTTTTTTCCAACAAAATGGTAAGATGATAAGGCTGCTTTGATTGAAACATTTAAAAATAAGTCTTCAAATTTTTTGTCTAATGACATTATTTTGCAGTTTCAATAGATATATTTTTCTCTAATTTTGATTCAAATTCTCTCAATCTTTTCCAAACTGAAATTAGTTCTACGATAATTGGCCAGCTTCTAACTAAATATTGCAGTGATGTTTCAACTCGACCAAAAGCTCTTATAATTTGTTGAACAAAACCAAGTGTTATTGCACCAGTTACAATCGTTGGTGCTAATGCTAAATATGGAACAATTACCATACCTTGTAAGTAACTCCATTTTACTGCATTAAAATAAAGGTAGTGAAAATACATCTTATAATGAATTTTTCTAACACCACCATAAAGATCTGTAATTTTTGCGGGTTGTGCACTTTCTTTAAAATCCTCTCCTAAAACTAATTCTTTCCTATAAGCAGCCTCCTCTTTTTGAATATCATATTCAATGCCAGGAAGTTTAATCCCAACACTGGCCAATAATATTGTTCCACCCAGTGCTGATATAATCGCGACCCAAACCAAAGCATGTTCAACTTCGCCAATCCATGGTAACACTGTAATACTTTTTGATAAGCCCCATAAAATTGGAGTAAAAGCAATCAATGTCATTACACTTCTCAGTAATTCAGCCCCTAGCCCTTCCATTATTCTAGCAAATTTAAGAGTGTCCTCCTGAACTCTTTGAGATGCTCCTTCTATAGAAGAGGCATCATTCCATTTGTCGTGATAAAAATCTGCCATTGCAGTTCTCCATCTAAATGTCCAGTGGCTGGTAAAATAATCACTAAAAATAACTACTAAAATGTATACAGCTGCAATTTTAGCAAATGTAAAAAGATACGCGATAAATTCTTTTTCAGATACAGAATTAGGATTAGTGAGAGCTTTTTGTAAAGTATCGTAAAATTCACCAAACCATTCATTAATTCTCACATCAAGTTGAACCTGATACCAAGTAGCCATTAAAATCAGTAACGTTCCACCTATACTCCATAAATACCACCTTCTATCTGTAAAAAATTTAAACATTATTTATCTATTTTAAAAAATTATCTGCGTAGGATTTTTTTACTATTTTTCTTTTTTTCGGCTCAATTAGTTCATAATCAATTTTTTTCTTTTTTGCATAATTTATTGCTAATTCTTTTGTTGAAAATTCTAATTTCAGCTCAGTATACGTATCATTAGAACTTTCCCATCCCATTAAAGGATTTTTTGTGGGATCATTCGTTTCAAATTCAAGTATCCATTTATCAAGTTTTCCTAAACCAGATTGCATTGCACTTTTATTAGGTATGTAAATTTTTGCTTTTTTCATATCAATGGTCGGAGTGGCAGGATTCGAACCTGCGACCCTCTGGTCCCAAACCAGATGCGCTACCAGGCTGCGCTACACTCCGAGAATGTTCGTTATAGCGTTTTTACTTATGTTTTCAATAAAAAGAAAAAGGTTAAATGATAAGGAAAAGTAGAAATAATTGATTTTACCTTCTATATTTTAATATAATTTATAGAAGCGACAATGTTTATATTAAATAGATATTATAAATTTTATAAATACAACGGATTAATAAAAACTATTACAAAAATTTTAACAACACCCTATCGAATTGTTAAAAAGCATATTTATCAAAAAAATAAAAAAAATATCTTTAATCAAAACACTTCAGAAAAAAGATTTAATCTTATTTATAAAACTAATTTCTGGTCCTCAAATGAAAGTGTTTCAGGTTATGGATCTGAGTTAAAAAATACCATCAATATCGAAAAAGAAATAATTGATATTATTAAAAAGTATCAAATTAAAAGTATTTTAGATGCGCCATGTGGAGATTTCAATTGGGTTAAAAATGTTTTAGATAAGGATTTGACTTATATTGGTGGAGATATTGTGCAAGATATAATTGATAATAATATTAAAAAATTTAAGAATAATAAATTAGATTTCATTAAGCTAGATATTACTAAAGAAAATTTACCAGACTCAGATTTAATGATTTGTAGAGATTGTTTAATTCACTTGTCATTTAAAAGTATAAAATTATTTTTTGAAAACTTTAAAAAAAGTAAGATTAACTACTTATTACTCACATCATATAAGTTAAAAGATACAAATAAAGAATTAGATAATTTAGATATTCCTGATGGAGAATATAGAGAAATAGACCTAACTAGACCTCCCTTTTTACTGCCTAAACCATTACATGAAATACTAGATAAAGATGAACTAAATAAAAATAGTGGTTTTAATTGTTACCTAAATCTTTATACAAAAAATCAGATTAATGAACTAAAAATTAAATAAATAAATTTTTATATTTTTTGATAAATTCAACTCTATCTCTCCGCCTTATACCAGCTAAATGAATTATTACAGGATTAAAATAATAATTTGATATTTCATTATTTTTTGGATCATTAAAATTTTTATTAGGCATACTATTCCAGATACCTGATAAAAATTGAATCTTATTTAAAGTAGACTTATTTGGTTTATTATCTGACAAATTTGAAATTTCAGCTTTAAAACCAATTTCATCCATTACTGCTGCATTATCTGGCCAATAATGATTTAAATATTTTTTTTTATTCCATACATTTTTAAAAAAGTTTAGAGACCAACTTGTATTTCTTACAAGGATTACTCCGACATTAGGCCCCCATGTTAAAAAATCGACATTTTTATATTTTGTTTTATATTTGGATTTAAAAAATTGATTATGAATAAAAATATGTTTTGTTTTATCAATATGATTTAAAATATTTTCATATCTACATACAAAAGAGTCAGCATCTAACCATAAATAAAATTCATGAGTTTTAGCCTCAAGATGCTCAATTAGCATCTTTATTTTCAACCAATAAAAATGTCTTTCAAATGAGCTTCTTTTATCAATTTCATAATCAAATTTAAAATGATTGGCATATTTGATTATGGTTTTTTCTGATTCTTTTCCGACGTTTCTATATCTGTAATTGTAACCAGATAAAATTTTTAATTTACTATTTTTAAAATTTTTTGTTTTGCTTTTAAAAAAGAACATCTCTGCATTTATTAAGATTTATCAATGGTTTTAAGCATATACTTCAATAGTTAAATGTAAATAAAAAACAAATTTGTTAAAATAATATCAAAACTATAATTAACTTTTTCCTATAAATAGCTATAAGTGAGTAACAATATTTACTAAAAGAAATTATGATAATTGAGTGCATTTGCGGTCAGAAAAAATTTGAAGTAAATTCTGAATTGATACCTGATACTGGAAGAACAATTCAATGCGGTTCATGTGATAAAGTATGGTTTTATAAACCAGAAAATTTTAATAATGAAAATCAGAAAGATTTGATTATTGAAAATGAAGTACCAAATAGTCCCTCAAAAAAGGTAATTAAATCAGTTACCAAAGATACACTTACAAATGAAAATATTTCTGATTTAGAAAATAAAAAAAATTATGAGATAACACAATATAAGCCAAGAAAAAGTTTATCGTTTACTAAATTACTTTCGTATTTAATTGTACTATTGATATCTTTTGTTGCTTTATTGGTTGTTATAGATACTTTTAGTACCTATTTATATCAATTATTCCCTTCTCTCGAACTTGTTATATTTAGTCTTTTTGAGATATTGAAAGATATAAAATTATTTATTAAAGACTTAGTTTAATCATGATTAATTACTTGTCTAAACCTTTTAAATGGTTTTTTAAACTTGAAGCAGCTAGCGGTTTAGTTTTGCTATTTGCGGCTATAATTGCATTAATAATCAGCAACTCTAATTTATCTGATTTATATTTTTCAAC
>CACEKW010000014.1 GCA_902560185.1 uncultured Pelagibacteraceae bacterium
GATGTTTTTTATAATTTGATCTTTTGATAGTTTTTTAATTTCTTGTTTTTTCATATTAGGCAAATCTCTTTATGGTTTTTGTTTTAATTGGCAATTTTGCAGATGCTTTATATAACGCTTCTTTAGCTATCTGTTCTGAAACACCATCTACTTCAAATAAAATTCTTCCTGGTTTTACACGACATGCATAGAATTCTGGAGAACCTTTTCCTTTACCCATACGTACTTCAATGGGTTTTTTAGAAACTGGAATATTTGGAAAAATTCTTGTCCAAACTCTTCCTTGTCTTTTCATGTGTCTTGTTAGAGCAACTCTAGCAGCCTCTATTTGTTTTCCAGTAACCCTATCAGGAGATAGCGCTTTTAAAGCATAGGCACCATAGTTAATGAAATTCGCTCTTGAGGCAGTTCCATGAATTCTACCTTTGTGAGCTTTTCTCCATTTTGTTCTAACTGGTTGTAACATTTATTGTTTTCCCTCTTTAGGTGTGACTTTATTCGTTTCTTGACTAAATTCTTTAGCAAAAACTTCACCTTTATAAATCCAAACTTTTATCCCAATTATTCCGTAAGTCGTAAGTGCTTCTGCTTCTGCATAATCTATATCTGCTCTTAATGTGTGGGAAGGTATGCTGCCATCTCTTAACCATTCAGTTCTAGCAATCTCATTTCCACCCAATCTTCCACTCACTGAAACTTTAATTCCTTTAGCACCCAATCTTAAACAAGATTGCATTGCTCTTTTCATTGCTCTTCTATAAGAAATTCTTTTAACTAATTGTTGAGCAATATTTTCTGCAACTAAATAAGCATTTGTTTCAGGTTTTTTTACTTCTTTAATATTTAAAGTAACCTCATTTGAAGTAAACTTAGATAAATTATTTTTTATCTTATCTATATCACTACCTTTTTTTCCAATAACAAAACCTGGTCTAGAAGTGTAAATTGTAACATAACATTTGTTTGCTGTTCTTTCGATCATCACTTTTGAAACCCCAGAATTAATTACATTTTTTTTGATATATTCTCTTATTTTAAAATCTTCTATAAGGTAATTACCAAAATCTTTCTTTTTAGCGTACCAAACAGAGTCCCAACCTCTGTTAACACCTAATCTAAAACCTACTGGATTAACTTTTTGTCCCATGACTCTCCATTTTCTTTGCCTCTGATAAAATAATTGTAACACTTGAATAAGGTTTTAAAATTGGTGCGGCTCTTCCTTTTGCTCTTGGTCTAAACCTCTTCATGGTAATTTTCTTCCCACAATAAGCTTCTTTAACGACAAGTTTATCGATATCATACTGAAAATTATTTTCCGCATTTGCAACAGCAGATGAAATAGTCTTTCTGATATCACGAGTAATTCTTTTTTCTGAAAACTGAAGATCTCTAATAGCTAACTCTACTTTTTTTCCAACTATACCTTTTAAAATAGGATTAAGCTTTCTTACACTTGATCTAATATTATTATTAATAGATTTAACTATTTTTTCTTTTTTTTTCACTAATTTCTTTTTTTTACTCATAATTATTTCTTAGCCTCTGCCTCAGCAGGTTTTGCTTTTTTATCTGCAGGTGTATGACCAAAAAAAGTTCTTGTTGGTGCAAATTCACCTAACTTATGACCAACCATGTCTTCAGATATGGTAATGGGTATAAATTTTTTTCCGTTATAAATCAAAAAACTAACTCCTACAAAATCTGGAATTATTGTTGATTTTCTTGACCAAGTCTTGATAGGAATTTTTTTTGGATCAGTCTTATATTTATCAACTTTTTTGATTAAACTTTCTTCCACAAAAGGTCCTTTCCATACTGCTCTAGCCATTATTTTGTATCCTTCCTTTTGTTTCTTCTCTTCACAATATATTTATCAGTTCTCTTATTGTCTCTTGTTTTCAATCCTTTTGCTGATTGTCCTTTAGGAGAAACTGGATGTCTTCCACCTGCTGATTTACCTTCTCCACCACCATGTGGGTGATCTACTGGATTTTTAACAACACCTCTGGTGTGAGGTCTTCTTCCTAACCATCTTGATCTTCCTGCTTTTCCAATTTTTATATTTTTTTGATCAGGGTTACTTAATACGCCAATTGTTGCCAATGATCTTGAATCGATTTTTCTAACTTCACCTGATGCTAATTTAATCAAACTATAATTCCCATCCAATCCACTAATCGTAACAGAAGTTCCAGCAGATCTTGCAATTTTACCTCCACCACCTGGTTGTATTTCAACATTGTGAATATCTATACCAACTGGGATATCTTGTAATGGCATGCAATTTCCAATTTTTATCTCTTTTTTTGATCCATTTTCAACTTTATCACCCACCTTTATTTTTTGTGGTGCAAGATAATATGCATGTGAATTATCATCGAATTTTACTAACATAATGTAACAAGATCTGTTCGGATCATATTCAATTCTTTCAACTGTTGCAGGCATATCAAATTTTTTTCTGTAGAAGTCAACATGTCGATACATTTTTTTATGTCCACCAGCTCTATTTATAGAGGTAATATGGCCATTGTTGTTTCTCCCTTTCATTGCATTTTTTGGGGAAACTAAAGATTTAAATGGTTTACCTTTCCAAAGACCAGTTCTATCTACAAGAATTGTTCCTCGAGTAGATTTTGTATATGGTTTAAATGTTTTTAGCGCCATTTTAAATTCCAGTTGTTAGATCAATACTTTGACCTTTTTTAAGTGTTATAATTGCTTTTTTAAAACCAGAGACTTTAACTTTTCTTCCTCTAGTTAATTTAGTTCTATTTTGTTTATTGATAATATTTATCTTTGTAACATTTACTTTGAAAATTTTTTCAATGTTGTTTTTTATATTTTTCTTATTTGCTTTTGAAGGCACCTTAAATACAATCTTATTTTGTTCTGATAAATTTGTTGATTTTTCAGTAACTAAAGGTGATAAAATTTTGTCATATAAATGTATCTTATCCATCTTAAGCATACCTCTTTTCTAATTCTTTTACGGATGTTTCAGTAAACACAACCTTTTCAAACTTGACTAAATCAAACGCACTAAAATGATTAATGTCTGTTACCTTGATATTTGGAATATTTCTAATTGATTTTTCAACATTATCTTTTGAGGTTTTGTCTAGGATTATTATTGAATTTGATATTTCAAATTTCTTTAAAATTAAGTTCATCTCTTTAGTCTTTTTTATCTTAGAACTAAAATCGCTAAAAATTAGAAGGTTATCATTCTTTATCTTGTCACTGATTAAAGATGCTATACTTTGTTTTTTTTCACTCTTATTCAATTTTCTTTTTTTATATGATAACTCTCCTTTAGGACCATGAGCTATACCACCACCAACAAAGATTGGGGCTTTTCTACTTGCGTGTCTAGCATTACCTGTTCCTTTTTGTGCATAAATTTTTGATGTTGGACCTGAGACTTCGTTTTGCTGCTTAGTTTTTGCGTGCCTACCTTTATAGTTAGCATTAGTCTTATATAAAACTATATTCACTAATTTCTTATTTATTTTAGCTGAAAAAATTTTATCTAGGACTTCAATAGAACTTTTTTTACCATCTAAATTAATTTTATCGACTTTCATTATTTTTTCTTTTTCTCCGGTGTTTTCTTAGCTAATTCAGCAGCTTTGTGTTTTTCACTGATAGTCATTTTTTTTATATTTTTAACTGAACCTTTTACTAGAATTTCAGAGTTTTTTGCTCCTGGGATAGAACCTTTTAAATATAGAAGTTCATTTTCTAAATCTGTTTTAATAATTTCGATATTTTGCATAGTTCTTAATTTATCCCCCATATGTCCAGCCATTTTTTTTCCCTTAAATACTTTACCAGGATCTTGTCTTTGACCCGTTGAACCATGTGATCTATGTGAAATTGAAACACCATGTGTAGCTCTCAAACCACCAAAATTGTGTCTTTTCATAGCTCCGGCAAAACCTTTTCCAATCGTTTTTGATCTAGTATCTACAAATTTAACATCTTTAAAAATCTCTAATCCAAATTCATTTCCCTCTTTATAATTTTCGATGTTTTGAACTCTATATTCTTTAAGTTTCCTTTTAGCTTCAGTATTTCTTTTTGAAAAATAACCTTTCATAGCCTTTGTTAGTTTTGAGTTTTTGATTTTTCCGTATCCAAGTTGAACAGCGGTGTAACCTCTTTTTTCTTTATCTATTACCTGGATTACTCTAGCTTTTTCCATTTTTAACACAGTAACTGGCACCAACTGACCAGATTTATAAAATTCTCTAGTCATTCCAATTTTTTTTCCTAATAAAGCTATCTCACTCATAATTATATCTTAATCTCCACATCGACACCTGATGCTAAATCTAATTTCATTAAAGCCTCGACAGTCTGTGGTGTTGGCTCAATTATATCAATTAATCTTTTATGAGTTCTCGACTCAAATTGTTCTCTACTTTTTTTATCTATATGAGGAGATCTTAAAACTGTATATCTTTCAATTCTAGTTGGTAATGGAATTGGACCTTTTATTGTAGCTCCAGTTCTTTTGACTGTATTAACAATCTCTTCAGTTGAAGCATCTAAAATCTTATTGTCGTAAGCTCTAAGTTTAATTCTAATATTCTGTTTTTCCATTTTAGCCTGCTATTTTTTTTGTTACTTCGTCTTGAACATTTTGTGGCACTTTTGCGTAGTGATCAAAAAACATTGAATATTGTGCTCGCCCTTGTGACATTGATCTTAAACTATTAATGTATCCGAACATATTTGCTAAAGGCACCATTGCGGTTATTACAGTTGCATTACCTCTTTGTTCTTGAGTGCTTATTTGTCCTCTTCGACTATTTAAGTCTCCAATAACATCGCCCATATAGTCTTCTGGCGTTACTACTTCAACTCTCATGACTGGCTCTAATAATTTTAAACCACCTTTTGTACAAGCATCCTTAAAACATGCTCTACTTGCTAGTTCAAAAGCTAATACACTAGAATCAACGTCGTGATGTAAACCATCTAAAATTGTAACTTTATAATCAATCATTGGAAATCCTGCTAAAATTCCACCATCTGATACTGTTTCGATACCTTTTTCCACACCTGGAATGAATTCTTTTGGAATAGCTCCACCTTTAATTTTACTTTCAACAGCTCTCCCTTTACCAGGTTCTTGCGGTTCTACTAATAATTTGACTTTTGCGAATTGTCCTGCACCGCCACTTTGTTTTTTATGTGTGTATTCTACCTCTGATGAGTTTTCTATTGTTTCTCTGTATGCTACTTGTGGAGCCCCAACATTTGCTTCAACTTTAAATTCTCTTTTCATTCTATCAACTATGATGTCTAAGTGTAATTCACCCATTCCCTTAATTATTGTTTGTCCAGACTCTTCATCAGATGAAACTCTAAATGAGGGATCTTCTTTAGCTAATCTACCCAAAGCTTCTCCCATTTTTTCTTGGTCAGCTTTTGTTTTTGGTTCAACAGCAATTTCAATTACTGGGTCAGGAAATTCCATAGGTTCGAGAAGGACTGGATTATCTTTATTACATAACGTGTGACCAGTAATGGTATTTTTCAAGCCAGCTAGTGATACAATATCACCTGCATTAGCTTCTTTAATGTCCTCTCGAGAGTTAGCATGCATTAATAACATTCTACCAACTCTTTCTTCTTTTTCTTTTGAAGAATTATATACAGCCGTTCCTGTTTTTATTGTACCTGAATAAATTCTAATAAATGTTAATGATCCAACAAATGGATCATTTGCCACTTTAAATGCTAAAGCAGAAAATGGCGCACTATCTTCAAATTTCATTTCTATTTCATCCTCTGATCCCAATTTAGTTCCTTTTATTGAACCAATATCAATAGGACTTGGAAGATAATTAATCACTGCATCAAGTAGTGGCTGAACACCTTTATTTTTAAAAGCTGAACCAGTTAATACAGGAACAAAATCAAAATTTAATGTTCCTTTTCTTATACATTTAATTAAATCTTCTTCTTTAATTTCTTCACCATTTAAATAAGACTCCATCAATTTTTCGTCTTGTTCTACAGCCATTTCGACTAATTCTGTTCGGTATTTTTGAGAGATTTCTTTAAGATCCTCTGGGATATCTTTATATTCCCATTCGGCACCTAGAGCTTCATTTTTCCAAACTTGTGCTTTCATTTTAACAAGGTCAACAACACCAGTTAAAGAGGCTTCAATACCGATTGGTACTTGTATAACCAATGGTTTTGCTCCCAATCTGTCTTTGATCATATCTACACATCTAAAAAAATCTGCACCCGTTCTATCTAATTTATTTACAAAACAAATTCGCGGTACTTTATATTTATCAGCTTGTCGCCATACTGTTTCTGATTGAGGTTCTACACCTGCTACACCATCAAACACTGCAACTGCACCATCAAGTACTTTAAGTGATCTCTCAACTTCAATGGTAAAATCTACGTGACCTGGTGTATCGATAATATTAATTCTATGATCTTGCCAGAAACAGGTTGTTGCTGCTGATGTAATTGTAATACCTCTTTCTTGCTCTTGTTCCATCCAATCCATGGTAGCTGCACCGTCGTGAACTTCACCAATTTTATGACTTTTGCCCGTGTAATATAAAATTCTTTCAGTTGTAGTTGTTTTACCAGCATCTATGTGGGCCATGATCCCAATGTTTCTATATTTGTCTAATGTATGAGTTCTGGCCATAATATTTTACCACCTAAAGTGTGCAAAAGCTTTATTGGACTCTGCCATTTTATGCACATCCTCTTTTTTTTTTACAGCAGCACCTTTTTTTTCATACGCATCATAAAGTTCATTAAAAATTTTATCAGACATATGTTTATCTTTTCTTTTTCTTGCTGAGTCTATAAGCCATCTGATAGCTAAAGCTTGTGCTCTTTTACTTTTTACTTCAACTGGAACTTGATATGTAGCTCCACCTACTCTTCGTGATCTCACTTCAACAGTTGGTTTAATATTATTAATTGCTTCATTAAAAATATTAATAGGTTCATCTTTTGACTTAGTTTTAATCTTTTCGATTGCATCATAAACTATTTTAGTAGCTACACCTCTTTTACCATCGTACATAATATTATTAATTAATTTAGGAATAATTGTGGAATTAAATTTTGGATCAGGAACAATATTTTTTTTAGGTTGTGTTTTTTTCCTAGACATGTCTATTTACCTTTTTTTGTTCCGTACAAAGATCTTCTTTTCTTTCTATTTGCCACTCCTTGAGTGTCTAAATTACCTCTTAAAATGTGATAACGTACACCTGGTAGATCTTTAACCCTACCACCTCTAATTAATACAACAGAGTGTTCTTGAAGATTATGACCTTCTCCAGGTATATAAGCAGTTACTTCAAACCCATTTGATAATCTCACTCTAGCAACTTTTATCAAAGCAGAATTAGGTTTTTTTGGAGTTGTAGTATAAACTTTTACACAAACTCCTCGTTTGAGTGGTTGTTTTTGTAATGCTGGAACCTTGTTCCTAGCAATTGGTTTAGTTCTTTTTTTTCTTAACAACTGGTTAATAGTTGGCATATCTGTAAATTTATAATTGTTTATTTTTGAATGAAATAACTGACAGGTTATTTGTGGCAGCGTTTAGTGTCTAAAGTTAACACTACATTCCAACCAAAAATATCGCCAAAATACTTATTAATTTAATTTTGTCAAACTAAAACTAATTAGCAGACGTGTTATTTTTATTGATTTACAGGGGTTTCTGGCTGTTCAATCTGCTCTTGCTCAGAAAGAAATTTATTGTCATCTTGTAGAGCTTTTTTGTTCCATTTGTTTTTAATATTACCAGTTCCCGCAGGGACTAATCGTCCAACTATTACATTCTCTTTTAAACCATTAAGTGGATCAACTTTACCTTTGATAGCAGCATCTGTAAGAACTCTCGTAGTTTCCTGGAATGATGCAGCGGAAATAAATGACTCGGTCTGCAGCGAAGCTTTGGTAATCCCCATTAAAACTCTTTCTCCAGTAGCTGGCTTTTTACCCTCTGATTTTAATTTTTCATTAACATTATCAAATTTAATTCTATCAATTATTTCACCTGGTAAATAAGAGGAATCACCAGTAGTTTTTACTTCAACTTTTTTCAACATTTGTCTTAAAATAGTTTCTATGTGTTTATCATTGATAATTACACCCTGTAATCTGTAGACCTCTTGAACCTGATTAACGAAATATTCAGTTAAATCTTTTATACCCATAATTCTAAGAATATCGTGTGGTAATGGCTGTCCATCTAGTAAATATTCCCCTTTTTTAATTTTTTCACCCTGATTAAAATTAATATGTTTTCCTTTGGGTATTAAATAGTTAGATGGTTCTGATCCATCTTCAGGCACAATTGATATTCTTTGTTTTCCTCTAACTTCCTTTCCAAATATAACTTGCCCATCATTTTCAGCAATGATTGCACTATCTTTAGCTTTTCTAGCTTCAAACAATTCAGCAACTCTTGGAAGACCTCCAGTGATATCTTTAGTTTTAGTAGTTTCTTTAGGTAATCTAGCAATCACGTCACCAGCAGAAACTTTTTGACCATCTTTAACTGATAAAATAGAGTCAGGAACTAAATAATATCTTGCTTCATTATCATCCGCCTTTTTAATAACGTTTCCTTTTTCATCTCTTAAAGTAATTCTTGGTTTTAAATCTGTACTTTTTGATTGAGAACGCCAATCAACTACTGATTTCGAGGAAATACCTGTTGCGTCATCTGTAGTCTCTTGAATAGATACACCGTCAATTAAATCAACATAGCTTGCAATACCACTTTTTTCAGCAATCACTGGGGTAGTATAAGGATCCCATTCACAAATTTTTGTATTAGCTTTTACTTTATCACCGTTTTTAAAAAATAATTTCGAACCATAGGCTACTTTATAGACTGCAATTTGAACTCCATTATCGTCCTCAATAGATAATTGTGTATTTCTACCCATGACAATCAAGTTCTTTTTAGAATCCTCTAAAATGTTTGAGTTAATAATTTTTAAAGTCCCTTCATTTTTAGTGACTATTTGTGAGTCTTGTTTAACTGAAGCAGTTCCACCTACGTGGAAAGTTCTCATTGTTAGTTGCGTTCCTGGTTCTCCAATTGATTGTGCAGAAATCATTCCAATTGCTTCACCTACATGAACCATCTGACCTCTAGATAAATCTCTTCCATAAGAAGTAGCACATACACCTTCTTTAGATCCACATGTCATAACAGAATAAACCTTAACTGATTTTATTCCTGCAGAATCTATCTTATCACAACCAGCCTCATCAATCATAGTTAACTTTTTAATTATAATTTCACCAGTTATCGGATGCTTTACATCGTCAAAAGTAACTCTTCCCAAAGCTCTTTCTGATAAGCTTACAACAACATTTCCACCTTCCAGAATTTCTGAAAGTTCGATGAATCCAGGATTTTTACAATCACATTCTTTTTTTGTAACAGTTAAATCTTGGGCAACATCACATAATCTTCTAGTTAAATAACCTGAGCTAGCAGTTTTAAGGGCTGTATCAGCTAGACCTTTTCTAGCACCATGAGTAGAATTAAAATATTCTAATGCAGTTAAACCCTCCTTAAAATTCGAGGTTATTGGGCTTTCAATAATTTCACCTGATGGTTTTGCAATAAGTCCTCTCATTCCAGCTAATTGTTTCATTTGTGCTGCAGATCCTCTTGCTCCACTATCTGCCATCATAAATACTGAATTTATTTTCAAACCTTCTGTAGTTTTTTCTGTAGCAGAAATTCCTTTCATCATTTCGGATGCTACTTGATCAGTACATTTTGACCATGCATCAACAACTTTGTTGTATTTTTCTCCTCTTGTAATTAGTCCTTCAGAATATTGAGTTTCATAGTCAGCTATTAGTTTTTTAGTATCATCAATAAGTTTATTTTTACTTTCCGGAATGACTAAGTCATCTTTACCAAAAGAAATTCCTGCTTTAAATGCATGTTTAAACCCTAGATCCTTTAATTTATCACAGAAAATGACTGTTCTTTTTTGACCACAAAATCTAAAAACAATATCAATAATCTCTGAAACTGTTTTCTTTGGTAAAATTCTATCTATCAAAGAAAACTTAATATTATTATTTTTTGGTAATAAGTTAGCTAGTAGAAATCTTCCTGCAGTAGAAGTGTACTTCTCAAATTTTTGATTACCTTTTTCATCAATTGTTTCAAACCTAGAGATAATCGTACTATGGACTTTTATTTGACCAGAAGAAAGTGCAAATTCAATTTGATCTGCATTTAAAAAATATCCAGCTGGCTTGTCAGTGACTGGTTCTTGAGATAAATAATAAATTCCTAAAATCATATCCTGACTTGGGACAATTATTGGTTTTCCGTTAGATGGAGAAAGAATATTGTTAGTTGATAGCATTAATATTCTAGCCTCAAGTTGTGCTTCTAAACTTAATGGAACGTGAACAGCCATTTGATCACCATCAAAATCTGCATTAAACGCAGCACATGTTAAAGGATGTAATTCAATCGCATCTCCCTCAATTAATTTTGGTTCAAAGGCTTGAACTCCCAACCTATGAAGTGTTGGAGCCCTATTTAATAAAACTGGATGTTCTCTAACAATTAATTCAAGTGCGTCCCAGACAGCATTAGTTTCTTTCTCAACTAATTTTTTTGCTTGTTTAATTGTTGAAGCTAAACCTAGTTTATTAAGTCTTGCATATAAAAATGGCTTAAATAACTCTAAAGCCATTTTTTTTGGCAACCCACATTCGTGTAATTTTAGGTCTGGACCTACTACGATGACTGAACGACCTGAGTAATCAACTCTTTTACCAAGAAGATTTTGTCTAAATCTTCCTTGTTTTCCTTTTAACATCTCAGCTAAAGATTTTAATGGTCTTTTACCTGTTCCAGTAATTACTCTACCTCTTCGTCCATTATCAAAAAGTGCGTCAACAGACTCTTGCAACATTCTTTTTTCATTTCTGATAATAATATCTGGTGCCTTAAGATCCATTAGTCTCTTTAAACGATTATTTCTATTGATAACTCTTCTATAAAGATCATTAAGATCTGATGTTGCAAATCTTCCACCATCTAGAGGAACCAGTGGTCTTAATTCAGGTGGAATAACTGGAACAACTGTCATGATCATCCACTCAGGTTTTTGTCCAGTTTCAATGAAAGACTCAATTAATTTTAATCTCTTAATAGCTCTTTCTTCATTCACTTTTGATTTCGTCTCTTTGATGTAATCAACAAGATTTTTTTTCTCTAAATCTAAATCAAGATTTTTAAGCATTTCCAGAACTGCTTCAGCTCCAATTCCAGCTGTAAATGCCTCCTCACCATATTCATCTTGATATTTTGCTAATTCTTCCTCATTTAAAAGCTGATTTTTTTGTAGACCTGTTAAACCTGGCTCAATAACAATAAAATTTTCAAAATATAAAACCCTTTCGACTTCTTTTAGCTTCATATCAACAGCAAGTGCTATTCTACTTGGTAGTGATTTTAAAAACCATATGTGTGCAACAGGTGTTGCTAAATTAATGTGACCCATTCGTTCTCTTCGAACATTTGATTTTGTTACTTCAACACCACATTTTTCACATATGATACCTCTGAATTTCATTCTTTTATATTTTCCACACAAACATTCGTAATCTTTAATTGGACCAAATATTCTTGCGCAGAAAAGACCATCTTTCTCTGGTCTAAAAGTTCTATAATTAATTGTCTCTGGTTTTTTAATTTCACCATAGGTCCAAGATTTTATTTTTTCTGGGCTAGCTAATGATATCTTGATACTATTAAAATTTTGAGCTTCAGATATTTCTGAATTTTTAAATAGATCTGTTAATTCTTTTTTCATAATTAATTTAATTCCACATTTAATGCCAAAGATTTAATTTCTTTAACAAGTACGTTAAATGACTCTGGTATTCCAGACTCAAAATTTTCCTCACCCTTAACAATAGTCTCATAAACTTTTACTCTTCCAGCAACATCATCAGATTTTACAGTAAGTATTTCTTGAAGTGTGTATGATGCACCATACGCCTCAAGTGCCCATACCTCCATTTCACCAAACCTTTGTCCACCCAATTGAGCTTTTCCACCCAATGGCTGTTGAGTTACCAAACTATAAGGACCTGTAGATCTAGCGTGAATTTTATCTTCAACCAAATGATGAAGTTTAAGCATATAAATTATTCCAACTGTAACTGGTCTGTCAAATTTTTCACCAGTTCTTCCATCCCATAAATAAGTTTGTCCTGATTTAGGTAAATTTGCCAACTCTAACATTTCTGTTACATTTTTTTCTTTAGCCCCATCAAAAACTGGGGTGGAGATAGCTATACCATTTTGTAAATTTTCACATAAATCCTTAAATTCTGTTTTACTTAATTTATCAACTTTTTGATCAAATATTTCTTCGCCATAAACAGATTTCAAAAAACTTTCTATTTTTTCATTTCTCTCAATCTTTTTATTATTTTCATTAACAAGATTTTTAATTTGTTCTCCAAATTCTTTACAAGCCCATCCTAAATGAGTTTCAAGAATTTGCCCTACATTCATACGACTTGGTACACCTAAAGGATTTAATACTATATCTACTGGTCGACCATCTTCTCTATAAGGCATGTCTTCAACTGGTACGATTTTACTGACAACACCTTTATTGCCATGTCTTCCTGACATTTTATCACCTGGTCTTAATCTTCTCTTAATAGCAACAAAAACTTTTACCATTTTCATCACACTAGGTAATAAATCATCACCACTTCTAATTTTTAAAACTTTATCTTCAAATCTTTCAGTAATATCCTGCTTTGCTTTATTATACTGATCTTTTAATTGTAATAATGCATTTTCATTTTTTGGATTTGAGATAGTTAGTTTAAATAAATCATTGATAGATATTTTATTAATTGTTTCAAAATCTAATTTAGAACCAGAATCAACATCTTTTATTTTCTTAGAGGTAGTCTCTCCAGACAAAATTTGAGCAGCTCTTTGTTTAATACTTCTCTCTAGAATTTCTTCTTCCACAATTTTATCTTGTTGCACTTGATCAATTTCTGCCCGTTCAATTGTGATAGATCTTTCATCTTTCTCTATACCATGTCTATTAAATACTCTTACGTCAACTACAGTACCACTGCTTCCTCTAGACATTCTTAGTGAAGTGTCAGTTACATCTATAGCTTTTTCTCCAAAAATAGATCTTAACAATTTTTCTTCAGGACCTGATGCAGAATCTCCTTTAGGAGTTACTTTTCCTACCAGGATATCACCCGCATTCACCTCTGCACCAATATAAACTATTCCTGACTCATCTAAATTTTTTAGAGCTTCTTCATTAACGTTAGGTATGTCTCTTGTTATTTCTTCTTCACCAAGTTTTGTATCTCTTGCCATTATCTCATATTCAACAATATGTACTGAAGTAAACACATCGTCGGTTACACATCTTTCTGAAATTAAAATAGAGTCCTCAAAATTGTATCCTTGCCATGGCATAAACGCTACAGTAACATTTTTTCCTAAAGCTAACTCACCTAATTTTGTTGAAGGACCATCTGCAATTATATCACCTGTTTTTACTTTATCCCCTACTCTAACTAAAGGTCTTTGATTGATACATGTATTTTGGTTAGATCTTTTAAATTTTTGTAAATTATAAATATCAACTCCAGATTTTGAGAAATCAGTTTCCTCTGTAACTTTAATTACAATTCTCTTACCATCAATTTTATCTACTACTCCATCTCTTTTAGCAACGATTGTAACTCCTGAATCTAATGCCACATCGCTTTCTATTCCAGTTCCAACTAAAGGAGCTTCTGGTTTTAATAACGGTACTGCTTGCCTCATCATATTAGAACCCATTAATGCTCTGTTCGCATCATCATTTTCTAAAAAGGGTATTAAAGAAGCAGCAACAGAAACCAATTGTTTAGGTGATACGTCAATATAATCAATTGTTTCAGGTTTTGCTAAAAGGAAATTTAAGTTTTGTCTACAAGAAACTAATTCCTCAACTATTTTACCTTTTTTGTCAATTTTAGTATTAGCCTGAGCTATGGTAAATTTTGTTTCCTCCATTGCAGACAAATATTCTACTTTATCTTGAACAACACCTTCTTTTACTCTCTTGTAAGGACTTTCAATAAAACCATATTTATTAATTTTTGCATATGTAGATAAACTATTGATCAAACCAATATTTGGACCTTCTGGAGTCTCAATAGGACAGATTCTTCCATAATGAGTTGGATGCACATCTCTAACCTCAAACCCAGCTCTCTCCCTTGTCAGTCCACCAGGACCTAATGCTGAAACTCTTCTTTTATGAGTAATTTCTGAAAGTGGGTTTGTTTGATCCATAAATTGAGATAGTTGAGAACTTGCAAAGAAATCTTTTAGTGAAATTGTGAGTGGTTTTGCATTTATCAAATCTTGTGGCATTGCTGACTCGATATCTAAAGTGGTCATTTTTTCTTTAATAGCTCTTTCCATTCTATAAACACCAATTCGAGCTTGATTTTCAACTAATTCACCTACAGATCTAACTCTTCTATTTCCAAGATGATCAATGTCATCAACATCATCTTTACCATCCCTTAGGTCCAACATTTTACGAATAATTGCTAAAATATCATCATTTCTTAATATTGTAATTTTGTCTGAACATTCTAAATCTAGTCTAGAATTCATTTTGACTCTTCCAACGTCAGATAAGTCATATCGGTCAGAACTAAAAAATAAATTATTGAAAATTTGAGTTGCTATTTCAATTGTTGGAGGTTCCCCAGGTCTTAACATCTTATAAATTTCTGTAATTGCCTCATCTTTAGTGTTATTTTTGTCATTCAAAATTGTAGTGAGTAAATAAGGACCTTTGTTTATAGAATTTGTTACAGAAATATCTAAAGTTGTAATATTTGAGTCTAAAATTTGTTGAATAATTGTTTCATTTAACTCAGTTCCAATTTTTAACAATCCATCCTCTTGATCATTTAATTTAATATCTTTATGCAAAAACTTTCCAAATAATGATTCTTTCGCGACCAGTATATCTTTTAAACCATCATTAGATAATTTTTTAGCGTTTAAATAATTTATTTTTTCTCCTAATTTAATTACAACTTTTCCTGATTTAGCATCAACAACTTCCTCAGAGAAATTTTTAGCTTTATAATTTTCAGGATTAAATTTTGTTTTCCACTTTTCTGATTTTGTATCATAAGTAAATTTTTCTGACTCATAAAATTCATTAACTATTTCACTTTTTGAATAACCAAGAGCAAGCAATAAAGTAGATGCAAGAATTTTTTTCTTCCTATCAATCTTAAAATATAAAAAATCTTTTACATCATATTCAAAATCTAACCAAGATCCTCGATTTGGTATTACTCTACAATTAAACAAAAGTTTACCACTTGCATGAGTTTTACCTTTGTCATGATCGAAAAAAACTCCTGGGCTTCTATGCATTTGATTTACAACAACCCTTTGAACACCATTCGTTATGAATGTACCGCTATTAGTCATCATAGGTACTTCACCCATATAAACCTCTTGCTCTTTTGCTGACAAAATATCTTTAGTGTTGGTTTCTTGATTTATTTCATAAACAACTAGTCTCAATGTGCATTTTAAAGCAGAGGAGTAAGTTAAGCCTCTAGCAATACATTCTTCTACATCAAATTTTGGTTTTTCAAGTCTGTATGATACATATTCTAAAGTTGCTTTATCATTAAGATCTTCAATAGGAAAAATACTTTTAAATACCCTGTCAAACCCTTTGGTTAAATCACCTGCCTCAGGGTTAAAAGATGTTAATTCATCATAAGAATTTTTTTGAACTTCTATTAAATTAGGAATGGATAAACTTTCTTTAAGTTTTCCGAAACTCTTTCTAATATTTTTCTTTTCGGTAAAAGATATTTGCATCTATGTCTTAATACTGATTAAGTTTAATTAATCAGTACTTAAAAATTTCCTGTTAATTTATTTAAGTTCTACTTTTGCCCCTGCAGCTTCTAACTTAGCTTTAATTTCTTCTGCTTCTTTTTTAGGTACACCAGCTTTTACCTCTTTAGGTGCACCCTCTACCAAGTCTTTTGCTTCTTTAAGACCAAGAGAAGTTGCTGCTCTTACTTCTTTAATTACGTTAATCTTTTTATCTCCTGCAGAAACGAGCATAATTGAAAAGTCATCCTTTTCCTCTGCTGCTGCCGCTCCTCCTGCTGCTGCTGGAGCTGCTGCCGCCATTGGCGTAACACCCCATTTTTCCTCTAATTGTTTTGAAAGATCTGCTGCCTCTGCAACAGTTAAACTTGATAAGTCTTCTATAATTTTATTTAGATCTGGCATAATTTACTCTTTAGGTTGTGTTTCAGAATTTTCTGGGGGTAAACTACTCATTTTTTCTGATCGTGCAAGCAAAATACTTACTAATTTTGATGCAGATGCATTCAAAATACCCACAATATTAGCCCTTGCTTCGTCTAAAGTAGGCAAATTTGCGACATTCATTACTCCAGCTTGGTCAAGAATTTCATTTTCCATCATTCCACCAATCAATTTAAGATTCTCATTATCTTTTGCAAACTTTGATAAAATTCGAGCTGACATAATTGCATCTTCTCCAAAGGCAACTGCTGTTGGTCCAGTAAATAAATTTGATAAATCTTTACATTTAGTTTTTTCAAGAGCTAATTTTGTAATTCTATTTTTTGTGATCTTAAAAATTATTCCATGTTCTCTCATTTTTGATCTTAATTCATCTAATTGAGTCATTGTTAAACCTTGGTAATGAGTAACCATTACCGCTTTACTATTTTCAAATTGCGTTGTCATTTCAGCAATATAATTTTTCTTTTGCTCTTTATTCATCATAACTTAAATATTTTTAACTAATCTTAATTTATACGAAACACCCATTGTGGATGTTAAAAAAACAGATTTAATCAAATCTCCTTTTACAGTATTGTTTGATTTTTCTTTCTCGAGTGTATCAATAACAGCATTAAAATTTTTAATTAATTTATCATCAGTAAAAGATTTTTTTCCAATACTTACACCTATATTTCCATCTTTATCGTTTCTAATTTCTGCTTGGCCAAATTTTGCATCTGAAATTGCAGTTTTTAAATTTTCTGTCACAGTTCCTAATTTAGGATTAGGCATAAGACCTTTTGGTCCTAACACTTTTCCTAGCTTTGATAATTTAATCATCATGGATGGAGTACAAATTAATTTTTCAAAATTCATTTCACCGTTTTTTATTTTTTCAATAAATTCATCACCGCCAACAATATCTGCACCAGCACTTTTTGCTTCATCAGATTTTGTATCCTCACATACGACAGCAACTTTTATCTTTTTGCCAGTTCCGCCAGGAAGATTTACTACAGTCCTAATGTTTATCTCACTTTTTTTTTGTTTATTGTTAATCTGAAAACTTAAATCGACTGACTCATCAAATTTAGTTGTACAATTTTTTTTAATTACTGGAAGTAATTTTTCAATTATATCAGATGGAAGTTCTGTAGTTTTTTCAGGAAGTTTTTTAAATCTTTTTGAAGACATAATTAATCTTTGACCTCGATACCCATTGATCTTGCAGAACCAGCAATAATTTTGACTGCCTGATCTAAATCAAGAGCATTCAAGTCCTCCATTTTTTGTTTAGCAATTTCTTCAGCTTGTTTTTTTGTAATTGATGCAACAATGTTTCGACCAGGTTCTTGGGAACCACTTTTTAATTTTGCAGCCTCTCTTATAAAGAAAGATGCTGGGGGTGATTTAATTTTAAAATCAAATTTTTTATCTTTATAAACTGTTATTTCGACTGGTACAGGTTTGCCAGCTAACTTTTTAGTTTTATCATTGAAGGCTTTACAAAATTCCATGATGTTTACCCCTCGTTGCCCCAATGCAGGTCCAACTGGTGGAGCCGGATTTGCTTGACCACCTTTAATTTGTAATTTTATAAATCCACTAATTTCTTTTTTAGCTGCCATAAATCTAACTTACTTTCTCCACTTGATTATATTCTAAATCAACTGGTGTTGGCCTTCCAAATATAGAAACTGACACCTTAAGTCTAGACTTTTCTTCATCAATTTCTTCAACCATTCCACTAAATGATGCAAAAGGTCCATCTATAACCTGAACTTTTTCACCTACAGTATATTCTATAGCTGATTTTGGCTGAGCAACCCCATCTTTTATTTGACCTAAAATTTTATCAATTTCTTTGTCGGATACAGGGACGGGCATTCCCTTTGTACCCAAAAAACCACTTACACGTTTTATTTTTTTTATCATGTGATAAATATCATTATCCATCTCACTCTTAATCAAAACATATCCCGGAAAATATTTTTTTTTTCGTTGAATTCTTTTACCTCTTTTAACCTCGGTCACATCATGAGTTGGAACAATAATCTCCTCAAATTTTTCAGAGATTTTAGCTTTATCTGCCTCTTCTTTTATAAGTCCAGCAACTTTATTTTCAAAACTAGAGTGAGATTGAACTATGTACCAATTTTTCATTAAATACTCACTTTAAGTAAAAGTTCTAAGAAAAATTTTAAAACCTGATCTAACAATAAAAAAAACAAAGACATAACTACTGCCATTGCAAAAACCATTAGGGCACCCTGAAGTGTCTCTTTTCCTGTAGGCCAAGAAACTTTAAATGCCTCTTGTTTTACTTCTTGTATAAATTTAATCGGGTTCTTCATAATTACGTGTTCTATATTGGCAGGAGCGGAGGGACTCGAACCCTCAGCCTCCGGTTTTGGAGACCGGCGCTCTACCAATTGAGCTACACTCCTATATAGAGTTTACTCTATAATTTTAGTTACTACTCCAGCTCCAACAGTTCTACCACCTTCACGAATGGCAAAATTTAATTTCTCTGACATCGCAATTGGTGTAATTAATTTAACTGTAAATTTAGCGTCATCACCAGGCATAACCATTTCAGTTCCAGCTGGTAACTCTACCTCTCCTGTTACATCTGTGGTTCTAAAATAAAATTGTGGTCTATACTTTGTGAAAAAAGGAGTATGTCTTCCACCTTCTTCTTTTTTAAGTACATACGCTTGAGCTTCAAATTTAGTATGTGGTGTAACTGAGCCTGGTTTGCAAAGAACTTGTCCTCTTTCAATATCAGTTCTTTCTACACCTCTCAAAAGTACTCCAACGTTATCACCAGCTTCACCAGAGTCTAAAAGTTTTCTAAACATTTCAACACCAGTACAGACAGATTTTTTAGTTTCTCTAATACCAACTATCTCTAGCTCATCACCAGTTTTAAGCACACCTGACTCAACTCTTCCAGTTGCAACTGTACCTCTTCCTGAAATTGAGAAAACATCCTCTACCGGCATTAAGAAATCTTTGTCTTTTGGTCTATCTGGTTGTGGAATAAATTCATCAACATTCTTCATTAATTCTAGAATTGAATTTTTTCCAATTTCATCATCTCTGCCTTCAACTGCTGCAAGTGCTGAACCTTTAGCAATAGGGGTTTTGTCCCCTGGAAATTTATATGAAGTTAATAATTCTTTAATCTCCTCCTCGACTAGATCAATCATTTCTTTATCATCAACTTGATCTACTTTATTTAGGTAAACACAGATAGCTGGAACTCCAACTTGTCTCGCTAAAAGAATATGCTCTCTTGTTTGAGGCATAGGACCATCAGCAGCGTTAACAACTAAAATTGCACCATCCATCTGCGCTGCACCTGTAATCATATTTTTAACATAGTCAGCGTGACCTGGACAATCTACGTGCGCATAGTGTCTTTTTTCAGTTTCATACTCAACGTGTGCTGTTGAAATTGTAATACCTCTTTCTTTCTCCTCTGGAGCTTTATCAATTTGATCATAAGCAACTGCTTGAGCTCCACCAGTTTCAGATAAAACTTTAGTGATCGCAGCTGTTAAAGTTGTTTTACCATGATCGACATGACCGATTGTTCCGATGTTACAATGCGGTTTATTTCTTACAAATTTTTCTTTTGACATTACTAATTTTCCTCACTTTTATTTTTTTTATAAACTATATTTTTCTTGGAGCGGGTAAAGGGAATCGAACCCTTACATCCAGCTTGGAAGGCTAGCGTTCTACCATTGAACTACACCCGCACAACCCCAAGAGTAACACTCCAGTATTGCCAAGATTATTGAATGGTGGAGGGGGAAAGATTCGAACTTTCGAAGACCGAAGTCAACGGGTTTACAGCCCGCCCCATTTGACCGCTCTGGAACCCCTCCCTTAGGGGAAGTGTCCCCTTGTTCAATAAAGCTTCAAACAACAAGCGTTTTATATATTTTATTTATCTAAATGCAATATGTGATTTATTGGGAAAATATTCAAAAAAACGTGTAAAACAAAGGTAATTTTATGAACAAATCATCTTTTTTCATCGTTGGTCAACATGCTGTAATTGAGGCACTACGTAATCCTAGGAGAAAGGTTTTAAGGGTATTTTTAACAGAAGAAAGTAAGAAAAATATTCATAGAAAAAGTCCCAATAAAAACTTGTTAAATGATGTCAAAGTATATTTTAAAACAAAAAAAGAACTTGATAAGTATAGCACTAGAGAAAATTTGCAACATCAAGGATATGTTGCAGAAGTTGAACATATACAGCAACCAATACTCAAAGAGTACATCAAAGACAAGGATGAGACGACATTAATTTGTCTTGATGGTGTAACTGATCCAAGAAATATAGGATCTCTAATTAGAAGTGCAGCTTCTTTTGATATTGATGGAGTAATCATTAAAGAAAGAAACTTTCCTAGCGAAAGTAAACTTATGTATAAAGCTGCAAGTGGTGCACTTGAATATATTAATATTTTTGAAGTTTCTAACATAAATTCGACATTAAAAAATCTAAAAGAAAAAAATTTTTGGGTATATGGCTTTGATGGTAATGGAAATGAAGACTTTACGGATATTGAATGGAAAGGAAATACTATATTATTATTTGGATCAGAAGGATCAGGTATGCATAAACACACATCTAAATATGTAGATTTTTTAGTTAAGATTGAGATAAATGAAAAAATTGAGAGCCTAAACATATCAAATAGTGCCGCTATTGTATTTCATCATTTAAGTTATCTAAAAAAAAAGAGTTGATTAATTAATAAATAATTAATAATTATTGCGCATGCCCTTGTAGCTCAGCTGGTAGAGCAATTGATTTGTAATCAATAGGTCCGCGGTTCGAATCCGTGCGGGGGCACCATCAAAATCATTGAATTAATTAACTTGTCTTATCATTAGAAAGAAAATTTTTTGTGAGAACAAAATAGAACGAAGAACATATTTCAATTTAGCTATTTATAATAATTACTTTTAAATTTTATTTTTGCTATTTCAAAGTCTTCCATCTCATCAATATCTTGCACAAATTTCCTTGGTATTTTTACCGCGTGCATCTTCTTTGGGTATAATTCTTTACTTTTTAAAAATTTTTTTAAATTTAACCAATAAAATTGTGCTGCATCATGATAAAGTTTTTGAAATGATTGTGATCTTAAGTTTTTATTTTTAGGCCAATAAAAATTAGTTGTATTACCTTTTAACTGCATAGCTCTTTGAATTGGAAAATCATATTCAGTTACACCAAGACAACAATCTGAATTAAAATTTTTAATCATTTGAAAACCTTTTTTTAAATATCTAATTTTCAAGATTGCAGCTGTGGGATATATACAACAAATATAATTAATTTTTTTTGTTTCAATCTTACTGACTGCGTGAATTAATACTTTGGATGTAATTGCTGTATCATTAGAAATATTTTTTGGTCTTAAAAATGGTACTTCGGCTCCAAAAGTTTTTGATATTTTTGCAATTTTTTTTGAATCGGTTGATACAATAACCCTATCAAATAATTTTGATTTTAAAGCTAATTTTATCGAATAAAATATTAAAGGTTTTCCAAAAAAAGACTTAATATTTTTATTTTTAATTCGTTTACTACCTGCTCTTGCTGGAATTATTGCAATGTTCATTTTTTTGATATTATTAAACTTTTTAAACCTTTCTTCAAACCTATTTTGGGTCTCCATGAAAAGATTTTTTTCGTCTCGTATATTTGAGCCTGCGAATAAAAATTTTTTTTACTAGAAAAAGGTTTTGTAAAATCTAAGTAAATATTTTTTTTCAATATTTTTTTTATCAAAATTGCTAAATTTTTAATAGATATTGATTTCCCTGATCCTACTTCGTATATACCATTTTTTTTTATGTCTAAACTTTTTATAAATAAAATACTTAGATCTGTTAAATTTATAAAATCTCTATAATTTCCACTATTATCAATTTGGACTTTTTTAAATTTTCTAAATTTTTTAATTAATGAAGCAACTACCCATCTGTTTCTTGTATTATCCCCGTATACATTAAAAATTCTAAAAATAAAATAATTTAACTTATTCTTTTTGTGGAATTCCAAAATTTTTTTTTCACAAATAAATTTTGATAAAGTATAATCGTTCACAGGACTTATTTGGCTCGAAACTCTTTTTTTTTTTGAATTATATTTGAAAGATGCAGTGCTCGGAAATACAAATTTTATATCGTTTTTAATACATAAACTTAATACCCTTAGTAAATTCTGAGAATTTTTTTTTATAGAATTTTTTTCCCTCTTTATTTTAAAATCAAAGTGAAAAAAATGGGTGTATTGTTTTAAATTTTTTGGAAATTTTTTATAATCAAATTTTATAAACTTTATATTTTTTTCTTTTAAAAACTTGCAAAAGAATGATCCAATATAACCACTATGGCCAGAAATTAGCAATTTATACTTTATTTTGTTCAATATATGAACAATATATTTAAATGTGTTATTTTTCAACAATTATTGATACATAATACAAATCCATTTTCCTTTATGAAAAAAAAAGTTTACATATTTGGTTTAGGATACGTTGGGTATCCTTTAATGTTAATACTAGCAAATAAAACATCACATAACAAAAATCTATTTAATGTCACTGGCATTGAGGTATCAAAAAAAAAGAGGGATAATTTATACTCTTTTAAACAAAAAGGTAATTTACCTTTTGATACCACTGATAGAAAGTTAATAAAATTGGCAAGAACGAAGGTTTCAAGAAATATTAGAATTTATGAGGAAAGTGAAGTTGATGAAATTGATGGAACTATTTTGATTTGTATAAATTTTGATGGTTTACAAAAATTAAATCAATTAAAACATTTCTTCAAAAAAATATCTTCAAAAATGAAAAAAGGCTCATTGTTAATTATAGAGTCAACCTTAATCCCAGGAACATGTGAAAAAATTCTTTATCCTATTCTAAAAAAAGAATTAAAAAAAAGAAAAATTGGAATGAAAAATTTTTCTTTTGGTTACTCTTACGAAAGGATAATGCCTGGAAATGATTATGTGAACTCAATAATAAACAATTTTAAAAGTATCTCCGGTATTAATGAACAATCTAAAAAAAAAATTTCAAATTTTTATAAATTATTTTTAAACTATAAGAAATTTCCAATCACGGAATTCAATAAAATTTCAGAATGTGAAGCAGCTAAAATCATGGAAAATTCTTATAGGGCATTGAATATATCATTTATTGATGAATGGAATAAATTTTCCCTAATCAATAAACTAAACTTAAAAAAAATCATCAATTCAATTAAAATTAGAAAAACTCATTCAAATATAATGAGGCCTGGTATTGGAGTTGGTGGCTATTGTTTAACGAAAGATCCAAAATTTGCTGAAATTTCCTCAAAAGAAATATTTAAAACAAAATCTTATTTTCCATTATCTAAGATGTCTGTTTCAATAAATAGTCAAATGCCAAATTTTTGTTTTGAATATGTTAAAAAAAAAATTAAAGGTTTAAAAAAGAAAAAAATTTTAATCATAGGCACTGCTTATAAGTCTGATGTCTCTGATACTAGATACAGTCCTTCAATTTCCTTAATCAAAATATTTAAAAAAAAAGGATATAAAATTACAAATATTGATCCTTTGGT
>CACEKW010000015.1 GCA_902560185.1 uncultured Pelagibacteraceae bacterium
CACCTATTCCCTGAAGGGTTAACAGACTTCCGGATAAAGGTATTAAAGATTTCGCCATATAAATCTGAATTTGAGCTGGACTATTCCAACTTGTTTCTTTTATTTTCCAAGCTAGCGCAGCATACTCGTAACCATAAAAGGCTAATGCAATTACACCAGGGAAAAAGAAAATAAAATATAAAACTATATCTATCCAAGCTTGTACTCTTTGAGAAAATAATCTGTAAATGACGTCTCCTCTTACATGTGCCTCGGTACACAAAGTATATGCACCAGCCATCATAAAAATTGCACCATACATTTGGAGGCTAAAATCGAAATTCCATAAAGTTGGTGCATTTAAAGCATATGCCATAAAAACTTCATAGCACGTTCCACCCATTAAAATTACAATACACCAGGAAAATGCTTTACCCATTGAGACGCTTAATCGGTCGGCAAATTTTATATAAGATCTCATCATAGATATAGACTCTTATTGAATTGTTTTGAATTAATCAAATAAAAAGGGGGCCGAGGCCCCCTCATTAAAATTTATGAAAAGTTAATTATAACTTAACTTTTGCTATTGGACCAAACTCATTTTCATACGCAAGTTTGTAATTCGGCTGATTCATTAGCAAGTATTTCATTACTCTCTTCGCATACGCTTTCTGAGAATCTACGATTTTCTTAAAGAAAGGATCTTTCTTATTGAAATCACCGATTACCTTATCCCAACCTTTTAATTGTTGAGCTAAGATTTCATCAGAAGTTTGGTAAACATTTACTTTATGCTCATTCATTAACTTAGCTAAGTCAGCTGAGTATCTTACTAAAGCTTTAAAGTAGTTATCACTATTTGCAGCATAAGCAGCATTTTTCAATATTGCTTGGTGTGCAGGTGATAAACTATTATATGTTTTTTTGTTAACTGGTATTTCAAACATCTCTTGAGATTGGTGGAAGCTTCCTAAGTGATAGTGCTTAGAAACATCTTGCATACCAAACTGAGAGTCTGAAGTAGGGTTGTTAAACTCAGCAGCTTCAATCAAACCAGTTTTCATCGCTGGCTGAATTTCACCACCTGGTAATTGTCTAACTACCATTCCCATTGCAGTTAAAACGTTAGTCGCTAAACCAACAGTTCTGTACTTCATACCTTTAACATCAGACACTTTAGTTACGTTCTTTTTGAACCAACCAAAAGGCTGAGCTGGCATAGGCATATGGAAAAAACCAACATAATCGAAACCAACTTTTGCAAGTGTTTCGTCATATAATTTTCTTCCTCCACCATACTCCATCCATCCCATAACTTCTTGAGATGACATTCCGTATGAAGGACCAGTTCCAAATAATGATGCAGCAGGGTTTTTACCATACCAATATGCAGTCACCCAGTGACCCATATCTACTACACCGGAACTAACCGCTTGTCCGATTTCTGAAGTCTTTACAACTGCTCCAACCGGTTGAAGATCAATCTGAAGAGATCCTCCAGACATTTCTTTAACCATGTTACAATAGTCTCCAGCCATTTCGAAAAAGATGTTAGCTCCACTTGGCCATGCAGCTTGCATCTTTAAAGTTGTTGCTGCATTTGCCTTTACATATGGCATTGCAACAGCGGCTGCAGCTATAGCACCAGTCTTAGCAGCAGTTTTAAAGAACTTACGTCTTGAAGATGTTTTCACCTTCAATGATTTATTTTCTTTAGTCATTATTACTCCTATTAAAGTTAATTAACTTGATTAATTAAAACATAGAATCAGATTAGAGTCTTTCTAAAAAAAGGCGTAGATGTCGCAATAGTTGAATTAGATTCAATCCAGAGTAGAATTAATTTACTTTATTTTTACAATTTCCAGTTTTAAAAAACTCATCAATATTATCGATTGCTAAGTTTGCCATTGCAATTCTTGTATCCTTTGTTGCGCTTCCTAGATGTGGAAGAATAAATGCTGACTTAATTTTATTATAACCAGGATTTAAGTTTGGCTCATTTTTATAAACATCTAATCCAGCTGCATATATTTTTCTTCGATTCAATGCATCAATTAAGGCTTCATCATCGACAATATCTCCTCTAGCGACATTAGTAATTACTGCTCCTTTAGGGAAATATTCAACTGTTTCTTTGTTAATCATGTTTTCTGTTTCTTTAGTAGCAGGACAACAAATTGACAGGACATCAGAAACTGAAAAAAGACTTTTAATATTATCATGATAAATCGCTCCCTGCTCTTTTTCATCACTTAACTTTGATCTATTGTGATAATGAATTATCATGCCTAACGACTTTGCAATCTTTGCAATTTTTTGTCCTATTCTTCCCATGCCTAGAATACCAAGTCTGGAGCCTGTCAATTGCTTACCTATTAAATAGTCTGCTGACCACTTCCATCCACCTTCTTGAGCAGATACTATTCCTTCAGAGGCTCTTCTGCATGCGCCTAAAATTAAAAGTATCCCAATTTCAGCTGTCGCATCAGATAAAACCTCAGGAGTATTGGTAACTGCAATGCCTCTTTTTTTTGCAGCATCTAAATCAATATTCCCAAATCCAACTGCAAAATTTGAAATAATTTTTATCGTGTCTGGCAATTTGTTGATTGTTTCTTTATCCATTTTATCTGTGAGAGAAGATAAAATTCCATCACATCCTTTACTCATTTCTATTACTTTTGACTGAGAATATAGCTCATCATTATTATTGAATATTGGATCAAAAGTTTTAGTGGCTTTATCCTCACTTTCCTTAATTAATTTTCTAGTGATTAGAATTTTTTTCATTAAAATATAGAATTAACTAATTTAGATCGAATATCTTGCCAGGATTCATTATATTATTTTGATCAATGCTCCTCTTAATCAATTTCATTAATGGAATGTTGTCAGCATGTTCTTTTAAAAGATATTCTTTTTTATGTAACCCAACTCCATGTTCTCCGGTGATTGTACCTTTCAATTCAAGTGCTTTATTTATTAATAAGTCGTTAAATTCTCTTATTTTTTTGTATGTCTCTTTGTTTTCAGGGTCAAAAGGCAAAAGCACATGAAAGTTTCCATCTCCTAAATGACCTACCATCGGAGCTCTTAATCCAAATTTTTTTGCCTGCTCTTCTGCGTAATTTACACATTCAGTTATATTTGAAATTGGTAAACACACGTCAGTCGAATAAACTCTTCCATTATTTATCAATGCTTTTACTGAATAATAAACATCCCATCGGGCTTTCCAAAGCTTATTTCTTTCTTCTAAATCCTTTGCCCATTTAAAAGAACTTCCATTATTATCTTTCGATATTTCCTCAACAATTTTAATATTTTCATTATTAGATACCTCAGATCCATGAAACTCAAAAAATAAAGTTGGCACTGCTTCGATATCTTTCAATTTAGAGTAATTAATACTAATACCCATTTGATCTTTGTTCAGCATTTCAATTCTAGCGATAGGAACTCCATATTGAATAACTTGTTGGGCAGTTTGAACTGCATTTTCTAAAGTTGGGAAATGACAAACTGCAGACATAATGCTTTCTGGTATTGGTGATAATCTCAATTGAACTTCTGTAATTATGCCTAACGTTCCCTCTGAACCTATAAATAAATTGGTTAAATTATAACCTGCTGATGTTTTTTTAGTTCTGCTACCAGTATTTACAATATCTCCATTAGGCAAAACAACTGTGAGTCCACTGATTACAGTTTTCATTGTTCCATATTTTACAGCCATTGTCCCTGAAGCTGATGTTGAAGCCATACCTCCAATTGCTGCATTAGCACCTGGATCAATCGGGAAAAAAACTCCATCTTCTCTCAAATAATCATTTAATTGCTCTTTAGTTACACATGCCTGAACTCGACAATCAAAGTCCTCGACATTCACACTTAAAATTTTATTCATTTTTTCAAGACATATGGTTATGCCTTTTTCATTACCAACAACATTACCTTCTAAAGATGTTCCTGTTCCAAAAGGTACAACGGGAATTTTGTGCTCATTACACAAACGGAGCACTTTAGAGACTTCTTCATTTGTTTCAGGAAAAACTACAGCTTTAGACAAAACAGGATCATAAGTATCCTCACCTCTAGCATAATTTGCTCTCGTTGACTCAGAGGTGGAAAATCTTCCATTAAAAATTTTTTTAAACTCTGCTTGGAGTTGCTCGTTCATTTAAAGAATATTAGTAAAAATTTTATCAAAAATACAGCTTATTTAGTAAGCATTTTCTTTATGTTTTCTAAGGCCTGTAAAATGTTATCTCTTGATGCTGCAAAACTAAATCTTACATAATCATTACAAGTTTTACCAAAAGCAGTTCCTGGCACTATTGCTACTCCAGCCTCATGCATTGCTTTTTTACAGAATTCAGAACCATTCATTCCTGTACCAATTACTTTTGGGAATGCATAAAAGGCTCCTCCAGGTAAACTACACTCCACTCCTGGAAGATCATTTAACCCCTGATGAATTAAATTTCTTCTTAAAGTAAACTTGTCTAACATATCTTTGATAGAGTCATCGGGGCCATCTAGTGCAGCAATACCAGCATATTGTGCAGCAGCATTTACACATGACACGCTATTAATTAATAATTTGTTTACGTGCTCAATAAGTTCTTTAGGCCAATAACTCCAGCCTAATCTCCATCCCGTCATCGAATAAGCTTTGCTCCAACCCTCTAATACAATTAACCTATCTTTTAAATTTGGATAATGGAAAAAGGAAGGCATTTCTTTGTAGTCAAAAATTTGTCTACTATAAATTTCATCACTTAAAATAGTAACATGAGGATGTTTTTCTAACTCCTTTGCAAAATAGTCAATTACAGGTTTCTCGACAAAACTTCCTGTTGGATTATTTGGATTAATTAAAATCAGTAATCTTGTTTTTTTAGTTATAAGAGATAAAATTTTATCCGGATCAAATTTAAGATCTTTATCTTCAGTTAAATCATAAGGCACAGGCGTTGAACCTGTATAATTAATCATAGACTCATATATTGGAAATGCAGGTGTAGGATGGATTATTTCTACTCCCGGTTCTCCGTAACATTGTATTGCGTAACTCATTGTAGGTTTACCACCTGGCATGATTAAAATTCTTTCAGGATCTATCTCAGCTTTATAACGTTTCTTAATCCATCTTGTTACAGCTTGTCGACACTCAGGTATTCCATTTGACATCACGTATCCATGATGACCATCATCCAAAGCTTTTTTTGCCGCTTCAACAACATGTTTAGGTGTTTTAAAATCTGGTTGTCCTAGACCTAAATGGATCATTGGCTTACCTTGGGCCTCTAATTTCTTTGCCTCTGCTAATACCGAAAAAGCAGACTCTGTTCCTAATCTATCTAAACTCTTTGCTAGTTCCATAACTTTTATATTTTATTAGAAGTTCTATAAATTAATTTTGAACTATTCAACTCTTTTAGGTTCTTACATCCCATTAAAACCATATTTCTATTGATTTCCTCGTGCATATTTTTAAGTAAATGCTCAACACCTTGTTGTCCCCCTGCGGCTAAAGAGAACAAAAACATTTTACCAAAACTACAGGCTTTTGCACCTGCGGCGATTGCTTTTAATACATGAGTTCCTCTTCTAACTCCCCCGTCTAATATGATTTCCAATTTATCTCCAACTGCATCTGAGATTGCTTTGACTTGATCGAATGGCGATCTTGATCCATCAAGTTGTCTTCCACCATGATTTGAAATCATGATTGCCGTACAACCAATATCTATTGCTCTTTTTGCATCTTCAACGGACATAACTCCTTTAAGTGCAAAAGGTCCATTCCATTTCTTCACACAATATTCAGCATCCTTCCAGTTCATTGCTGGATCGTATTGTTCATTAATGTACTCTATAACTGATTTTGCAATATTGGTGCCCTTATCTGTTTTTGTAGCCACATTTGCTAATTTAAATTTCCCGTGAGTAAGATAATTAAATACCCAACTTGGATGAAGAGCAAAACTCATTAAACTTTGTAAAGTTAACTTTGGTGGGGTTGTAAAACCTGTTCTATGATCTCTTTCTCTATTACCTGCTACTAAAGTATCTACTGTTAAACACATTCCATCAAATCCTGATCTTCTACAACGATCAATTAAATCATCAGTGATTGATTGATCTTTATGAACATAAAGTTGAAATAACTTTGGTCCACCTGAAATATTTGAAATTTCTTCTATAGTATTATTTGCCATCGTAGACATACTATAAAATGTTCCAAACTTATCAGCTGCTCTAGCAGATGCTTTGTCACCGTCATGATGATAAAGTCTTTGCATGGCACATGGCGATAAAAAGAGTGGCATATCGATTTTTTTTCCAAAAATAGTTGTTGAGAGATCTGGTTTTCCTACACTTGCTAAAATATTAGGAACTAAATCGCAATCATCAAAAGATTTTGTATTTCGTTTGAGTGTTATTTCATCATCTGCACCACCATCAATATAATGAAATATTGGTGAAGGTAATTTTTTTTTCGCAAGTTTTCTAAAATCGTCAAAATTATAACAATTTTGTAAACTCACTATTTTCTAAATCTAAGATTATTTCTTTTAAGATCTGAAATTTTTGTACATCCCATGAGCTTCATATCTCTAACTAACTCAGATTTATACAACTCTAGAGCTCTTTCGACGCCTGGTTGGCCCGCTGCTGCAAGCGCATAAAGATAAAGTCTTCCACCAGAACATGCTTTTGCACCTAGAGATAATGCTTTAAGCATATGTGTTCCTCTATGAATTCCTCCTTCACATATAACATCAAGTTTATCTCCAACTGCATCAACAATTTCTGCGAGCTGATCAAATGGTGATCTCGATCCATCAAGTTGTCTGCCGCCATGATTTGAAACCATTATACCAGTACATCCTATATCCACTGCTTTTTTAGCATCTTCTACACTCATTATTCCTTTAAGTGCAAAATGACCTCCCCATTGAGAACAAAGTTTTTCAGCATCTTTCCAATTCATGGATTGATCTAACATTGTTGAAAAATAATTTCCTATAGAAGAATTTGTGCTTGTACCCTCTTTTACAAAATCTTGGAGGTGAGGTAATTCAAATTTACCTTTTGTTAAATAATTTATTCCCCACATTGGTTTAGTCGCAAAACTAAATAAGCTTGAAAGAGTCAATTTTGGTGGAGAAGTAAAACCAGTTCTTAAATCTCTTTCACGATTTCCTCCTGTAATGGTATCGACTGTAAGAGCCATTACATCAAATTTAGCAGCCTTAGCTCGCTCTAAACAAGAATCATTTAAACCTCTATCTTTGTGAAAATAAAACTGAAACATTTTAGGTGTATCAATCAACGAGGATATTTCCTCAACGCTAACAGTCGCTAATGCAGAAACACCAAACATTGTATTAAATTTTTTAGCTGCTTTTCCAACTGCTCTTTCACCATCATAATGAAAAAGTCTTTGTAATGCTGTTGGTGAAAGATAAAATGGTAAATCTAACTTTTTACCAAAAATTGTTGTGGATAAGTCTACATTCTCAACGCCTCTTAAAACATTTGGAACTAAATCTACATCGTCAAAGGCACTAGTATTCCTAGCATATGTAATTTCATCGTCAGCTGCACCATCAATATAATGAAAAATAGGTGATGGAAGTTTGAGCTTAGCAAGTTTTCTAAAATCACCAAAATTGTGACAATCTTTCAATCTCATTATCATATAATGTTTGTTTAAAAGGTTTTGAGAAAATTAAACATATAACTATTTGCCCCAGGATTTTTATCTCCCAAACTTGCATTGGACAAATGATTATATGATAAGCCTAGTTGTGTATTTTGTAATAAATCTAAAGAAATCTGAACTTCGCTTTTAAATTCTAACAAATGTCCAAGATCTTTACCATCTCCCTGACTATAAAGTCCTGGGGTGAAACTTGGTATAATATTTAATGCTCCTAAGGAATATTGAGCCTGCACACCAGTATACAGATAAGCTGCGCTATCAGCAGTAAACATAAATCCTGTTATAGGAGAAAGATTACCGAGAAAAGTATCTCTATTTAGATCTGTATTTTGATGTTGAAATCCGATTAGAGTTGACCTCTTTCCATTATCACTAAAGTCAAACATGCCTGAATAAATATTAAACTTTGTATTATCATTACTAACTTTAGTTTCTTCAGCAAAGATTGATGAAGAAATTAAAAAAGACAATAATACTAAATAACAAATTCTTAGATAATTCATAATTTTTTTTTTTTTAATATAACTTTCCTGAGTATTATTGCACCACCAAATATAAACATCAATATAGGTAATAACCAAAGAAAATAGGTATTTTTACTGAATCCTGGATCATACAGAATCCAATCTCCATATTTATTTTTAAGATAAGCATAAATTTGTTTTTCGTCCAAGCCTTCATTCAATTTTTTTTCTACTAAAATTTTTAAACTATTAGCAAATTCAGAATCTGAATCGTACACTGATTGTCCTTGACAAATTAAACATCTTAAATTTTTTGTTATTTCAATTTCTAAGTTTTTAGCTTTTAAATCAGAAGAAAAACAATAAATCAAAAAAATCACAGAAACTAAAAACTTTAAAATATTCATTGCGTCAATTCTTTTATCTCAAAAAGTAATTTTTCATTCAATGGACCAATTATTTTTTTTATTATTTTATTGTTTTGAATTAAAAAGGTTTCAGGTACCCCATATGCACCCCATTCAATTGCTATTGTACCATCATTATCTAAAAAAATTAAGTCGTATGGATTATCTAAATTTATCAAAAAATTTTTTGCATTCTCAAAATTATCTTTATAGTTTTGACCAATAATTTTGATATTCTCTTTTTTACTTAAATCCATTAAATACTTATGTTCCTCTTTGCAAGGAACACACCACGAAGCCCAAATGTTTAATAAATAATAATCACTTCCTATAAATATCTGATCTGAATTTATTTTGTCTTTTGAAAAAAACTCTTTTGCGTCAAAATTTGGAATTTTAATTTCTGATTTTATTTCAGGTGTATAAATATTTGTATTTTGTAAACCTTTGTAAAAAACAAAGAAAATTATTGAGAATGTAAAAATTAAAAATATTGGAAAAATTTTAGTTTTCATATTTTTTTCTAATTAAAGATAAACAGCCACTAAGACACAATAGAATTGTGGAAATCCAAATCCAAATCATGAATGGCTTTACTTGATAACGAATATTAAAATAATCTTGATTTTGGACGTAATTCATTGTCATAAATTTATCAGTGAATATATTAGTTTTGATGTCTGCTTCACTTGTAACAATATTTGGTTGATTATATATTCTTAGTTCAGGTTGCATAACCTCAATTAATCCACTTTGATCCTCTACAATAAACTTACCTTTAATTGCTTTAAAATTTTGTTTATTTTCTTGCTCAATGCTCTCAAAATTAATCTTCAAATTTTGAGCTTGGTAAGTTTCATTAATTTTTAAATTTGTAATAACTTCAGATGAAAAAATATTATTAAATAAAATACTAAGTATCAAAATGCTAAAACTAAAATGAGCAGTAATTTGCGACAGGTTTCTATATTTTCTGTGAAAAAAATCTCTAAGAGTTATAAAAAATAAATAAAAAGCTGCTGTAATTAGAATAGTATTGTAAAGAAAATTAATATCTAAATTTCTAATTATCAATACTGATAAAATTAAAGAAATTACAAAAAATGAAATTAAATAAATTTTGTCTTCAATATCTGATTTAATCCACTTTAATTTAGGTCCTATTGCCATCGCTAACATAAATGGGATTAAAAATGGTAGGATCAATTTGTTAAAAAATGGTGGACCTACAGATATTTTTTGAGATGAAATAACCTCTAAAAATATTGGATAAATTGTTCCAATTAAAACAACAGATAAAAAATACATCATAAACCAATTATTAACTAGAATTGATGTTTCCTTACTTAATAAGTAGAAAGTTTTGGAATTGTTGTTTTCACTTTTATGAAAAATTAAAAATATAAAAAAAGATAAGAATATCAAAATAAATAAAAATATTAGAATATACAAACCTCTCTCTGGATCATTAGCAAATGTATGGACAGAATTTAAAATACCTGATCGAACCAAAAAAGTACCACACATACTTAGGGTAAAAGTTGCAATTGATAACACAACAACCCACGAGGTAAGAATAAGCTTTTTTTCTAAAACTAATACACAATGTAATAGTGTTGTTAATGCAAACCATGGCATTAAAGATACATTTTCAACTGGATCCCAAAACCAAAAACCTCCCCATCCTAACTCGTAGTAAGCCCAAATGGATCCAAGTAAAATTCCTAAAGTTAAAAAAATCCAAGAAACTAAAACCCATTTTTTGATATGTGATGCCCATATTTTTGTAATATTATTGGAGCAAACTGCTGCTAGTGCTGAGGAAAAAATTATGGAAGTTCCAACATAGCCTAAATATAAAATCGGTGGGTGAATTGCTAATGCAGGATCTTGCAATATAGGATTTAAACCTAATCCCTCTTTTGGAACTGGAAAAACATGATTAAAAGGATTGGAGGTTTGTATTAGAAAAATAAAAAAACCAACTATTATTATCTGCTGGAATAATAAAGTTAAAATTTTATATTGTTTTGGTTGATTTTTTGACCTCAGTAAAAAGACAAATATAAATAATGTTAAAACTAACAACCATAATAATAGACTACCCTCATGATTGCCCCAGGTCCCAGAGATTTTATAAAACAGCGGCTTAGTTGTGTGGGAATGATTAAAAACTGTCTCATTACTAAAATCTGAGTTAACAAAAGATAAAATTAAGCCTGAGAAGCTTATTATTACAAATAAAAGTTGTAAGAATACTAAGGATATTACTTTAGTATCTAACTTCTGAGTATCATTAAAATTTTTAATTGAAAAAAATATAACTAAAATTGAAACACCGACACCAAAGATTAAAGAATAATATCCAATTAAACTCGACAATTTATTTCTCCTCTAAAGCAGCCTTTACTTCTGGAGGCATATAATTTTCATCATGTTTAGCTAAGATTTTCGTTGCTGAGAAAAAATTCTCATCTTTTAAAAATCCCTCTGCAACAACACCTTTACCTTCTTCAAAAAGATTGGGTATTAATCCTGAGTAAACAACATTAATTTCACTTTTAAAGTCTGTAATAACAAAACTTAATTCTTTATTTACAATAGAAATTGAGTCAGTTTTTACCATTCCTCCAATTCTAATCTTTTTCTGCTGCATTTCAGATAAAGTTTTTATTTCAGATGGAGATTTAAAATATACAACATTTTCCTCTAATGATTTTAGAATAAGGAATATCGTTAAACTTAATGTAACAGCGATTAAGAATATAAAAAAAAATCTTAGTTTAACTTTACGACCATACATGGTTTAAAAGTTAAATAGTTGAAGTGTTGGATAGAATCTCTCTATTAATTCTTTGTAGTCTAGCAGAGGCAGCTCTTTCAGAGTTTAGGTTTCCAAATTTAACAATAAACTTATTTTTTTCTCTTTCATATTGATTTTTAATTACCAGATACAATGAAATAAAACTTAAAAAAGTAAAAGCAAATGAACCCCAAACATAAATTCCGTATCCGTCCATGTAAAAAATTTCACTTATCATAATCTGTCTAAACCCTTATTTTTAATTTTTATCAGTTCTGTATTATATTTCATTAAAAAAATTAGCAATGAGAATAGGGCAAATGCCGCAGTCATAATTATTAAAGGAACGAGCATCGAAGAATGAATAGTAGATTTTGATAATATATTAATTGATGCTGGCTGATGAAGTGTGTTCCACCAGTCTACAGAATATTTAATTATAGGAACATTTATTATTCCTAAAATTGTAATAATTGAGGTTACCTTAAAAACTTGTTCTTTATCTTCATAAATTCTCCAAGCAATTAAATACATCAAATAAAATAATGCCAATAGTAACATAGATGTAATTCTGGCATCCCACGCCCACCATGTTCCCCACGTGGGTTTTCCCCAAATAGAACCTGTTACAAGAGCAATTACATTAAAAACAAATCCTGACGGAGCCAAACTCTTTGAAATTAAAAAGAAATTTTTAATTTTAAATATATAGCCAACGATAGAAAGAATAGTAATAGTGGAAAAGATACCTAGTGAGATCCATGCCGCGGGAACATGAACATACATTATTCTTACAGAGTGACTTTGTTTGTAATCTTCTGGTGAGAGAATTAGAGCCTCAGTTAAACCTATAGAGACTACCAAAATAAATAATAATAAAACGTATTTTGGTGCTTTAGAAGTTATAGAAAAAATTCTATTAGGTTCTAGTAATTGAAACATAAAATTTTATTTTTAAAATAAATATTAGGGTTATTTAGTACGAAATAATTATCTGATCAAGAATGTAGAGGGAGATAATAACGAAGGGTAAAATTTAACACTCTTGATCAGAATTAATTAAACTTAACAATGCCCTGTGACAAAGATTTGAGCTAAATGTGTTTAAAAAGTGAATTTACTTAATTTGACGGCTTAAAATAGCTTGAACCTTTTTTACCAGAGAAAATTTCCTCTATTAATGGATGTTTGATTGGCTCATCAGAGTCATCGGTCAATAAATTTTGCTCTGACACGTAGGCTTCATAAGTTATTTCATCATTTTCAGCTAACAGATGATAAAATGGTTGATCTTTTCTTGGTCTAACATTCTTAGGGATAGATTGATACCATTCCTCAGAATTATTGAACTCAAAATCTACATCATAAATCACACCTCTAAACTCAAAGTGTTTGTGTTTTACAATATCGCCTATTGAAAATTTAGCTTTTTGAATTGCCATTTAGATTAGTATGGGTATTTAAAAATAAAAATCAATAAGAAAAATTTATAGTTTTTGTGAAAATATTATTTATGTTAATATTCTTCCAGTGAATAAATCTTTTTTAAAGTTTCTTACTGATTTTGGACCTTTAGTAATTTTTTTTTACTACTATTACGATAGTGGAAAAGATTTAAGAGTAGCCATTCCACCATTTATAATTGCGACAATTATAGCATTAGCGATTGTTTGGTTTTTAGAAAAAAAAATACCCAAAGTTCCTTTGTTGAGTGGAGTATTAATTACTTTTTTTGGTGGCCTTACAATTTATTTTGATAACCCAGTTTTTATTTACATCAAGCCAACAATCATTAATATTTTATTTGGTCTGGCTTTAATATTTGGAAGGTATTTTACAAATGAACCTGTGTTAAAAAAATTAATGGGAAAATCAATACCGCTTACAAACGAAGGTTGGGAATTGTTAAGTAAAAGATGGATATACTTTTTCTTTGGACTTGCTATTTTAAATGAATTAGTTTGGAGAACACAATCTGAGGAATTTTGGGTCAACTTTAAAGTTTGGGGTTTACTTCCAATAACTTTCATTTTTACAGCCTTTCAAATCGGTTTAATAAATAAATATAAAACTCATGAAGAATAATTTAAGACTGGTTGTTAATAATCTTGATAAAAAAAAATTTAATGAAAATCATTTTTTTGAAAAAAATGAGCTTAAAATAATATTAAATTTATATGCAAAAATGGTTTCAGAGGGTTCTTGGAAAGATTATGGTCTTAATATTTCAAGCAAACAGGTAGGATTTAGTGTTTTTAAAAATGCAGCTGAAAATGCTATTTATAAAATTTGCAAAAACTTTAAGCCAAAAAATAAAAATTTAAAATATTTAATTACGGATACCAATGGTAAAATACTAAAAAATTCCTCAGAACTTAATTTGTTGTTAAAAAATACTAATTGGAAAAAGCTTTAAAATAAAATTATCTTCTTTGACCGAAAAGTCTTAAGAGCATAATAAATAGGTTAATGAAATCTAAATAAAGAGTCAGAGCACCCATTACAGCTTTTTTACCCATTAACTCGCCAGTATCACTAGCAGAGTACATGTTTTTTATTTTTTGAGTATCATAAGCAGTAAGGCCTACAAAAATTAAAACTCCTAAAATTGAAATCACGAAATACATCATTGAAGATTTTAGAAAAATATTAACTAATGATGCAATAATAATTCCTATTAGTCCCATCATCAAAAATGATCCAAACTTAGTTAAATCTCTTTTTGTTGTATAACCATAAATGCTCATAGCACCAAAAGTAGCTGAACAAATAAAAAATACTCTTGTTACACTTAAACCTGTGTAAACTAATAAAATTGAAGATAGTGATAAACCCATTAAAGCAGCAAAAATCCAAAAAGTTGTCTGAGCTTTTGATGCACTCATTTTGTTGATCCCAAAACTCATATAAAATACGACACCCAAAGGAGCTAACATAACTATCCACTTAAGTCCTGATAAATAAACGGCATTTCCAACTTCAGTTAAAGCCACAATAGAACCACTTGCATCAGTAACAACTGACATCTTAAATGTTATCAACGCTATAATTCCTGTAAGTAATATTCCAGTCGCCATGTAGTTATAAACTTTTAACATGTAGGCTCTTAAGCCCTCATCAGTAACCGCAGTGGTTTCACGTGCTGCTGCTCTTGCTCTTGCTAGAATACCTTTTTTGTCTGTTGCCATAATTTCTATAGATATATAGTCTTTTACTAAATATTCAAGATACCTTAAAAGATTAATAAAAAATTATACTTTAAAAATCACTATGAATTATAAAAAATTAGGCAATACGGATCTTGATGTGAGTACAATTTGTCTCGGTACTATGACCTGGGGCGAACAAAATACTCAAGAAGAGGGATTTCAGCAAATGGATTATGCTTTAGATCATGGTGTAAACTTTTGGGACACTGCAGAAATCTATTCTATACCGATGAGAGAAGAAACATATGGGGAAACAGAGAGAATAATCGGTAACTGGTTTAAAAAAACTAAAAAAAGAGACAAGGTTGTTATAGCAACAAAAGTTTGTGGTAATACTTCAAACAAATATATCAGGGGTGGTGGTTATAATTTTGGGAAAAAAAAAATTTCTGAAGCTTTAGAGGAAAGTCTCAAAAGATTGAAAACAGACTATATCGATCTCTATCAACTTCATTGGCCAGAGAGAAATACAAATTTTTTTGGGAAACATGGTTATGAACACGACGAAAACGATAATGATTGGACACCGTTTGAGGAAATACTTGAAAGTTTAAAAAAATTTATTGAACAAGGTAAAATTAGATACATTGGTCTATCTAATGAAACTGCATGGGGTTTGTCAAAATTCCTTGAAATATCAAAATTAAAAGATTTACCAAAAATGATGTCGGTGCAAAATCCATACAATTTACTTAATAGAACTTATGAAGTTGGACTTGCAGAAATTTCTGTTAGGGAGAAAAGTGGTTTGTTAGCCTACTCGCCTTTAGCATTCGGATACTTAACAGGAAAATATAGAAATAATAATTTACCAGAAAAATCAAGAATGAAACTATTTAAAGATTTCACAAGATATAAAAATGAAAATGGTCAAAAAGCTATCGAAGAGTATTATAAGTTATCGCAAAAATTCAATATTGATTTTACTCAAATGTCATTGAAGTTTTGTGAAATTCAGCCATTTATGACAAGTGTGATAATAGGTGCAACGACAATCGAGCAGTTGAAAACAAACATAGAAAGTGTAAATGTAAGTTTAACAAGCGAAATTTTAAATGAGATTAATAAAATTCAAAAAATGTTCCCAAACCCATGTCCATGATTAAAAAGATTTTGTTCATATTTACACTTTTTACTTTTTTATTCACATCAAAATCTTTTGGAGAAGATCTAAAAAAAATTGGTAAATATAAAGACTGGGAAACAATGGTTTTAGCAGAAGCATCTGGTAAAGTATGTTTCGCTCAGTCTTCTCCAATTCTGCAATCTCCTAAAACAAATAAAAGAGATGCTAGATTATTTGTAACATTTAGACCTGGTGAAAAAATTGCAAATGAAATCAGTACTACTGCTGGTTATGAATTTAATAAAAATAATACTGTATTAGCAACCTCTGGAAATAACAAATTTAAATTTGATATTAAGCAACAAGGTTTTGCATGGATGACTAGCAATAAAAAAGAAAAGATTATGGTCAAGATTATGAAAAAAGGTTCAAGAATAATGGTAACTGGATACAATGAAAAAGGCTCTCAAACAATCGATCATTATTCATTATTGGGATTCACTAAAGCATATAACACTGCAAAAAAAGCTTGTAGCTAGTTAATGAAATCAAAAAAAAGAATTGTATTAGCTTACTCAGGCGGTTTGGACACATCTATTATTCTTAAATGGCTTCAAGAAAATTATGATGCAGAAGTAATTTGTTACACCGCAGATATCGGACAAGAAATAAATAGAAGAAAAATTTTTTCCAATGCAAGAAAATTTGGTGTCACAAAAATAATTATAAATGATTTAAAAGATATTTTTGTTAAAGACTATGTATTTCCAATGATCCGTGGTCATGCAATTTATGAGGGTGTTTATTTATTAGGAACCTCAATCGCCAGACCTCTGATAGCAAAGGATCAAATTAAGGTCGCAAAAAAATTCAAAGCATATGCAGTATCTCATGGAGCTACTGGAAAAGGAAACGACCAAATAAGATTTGAGCTTGGTTATCATTATTTTGGTCCCAAAATAAAAATTATTGCACCATGGAGAATATGGAATTTAAAATCTCGATCAGATTTAATTAGTTACGCGAAGAAACGCAATATTCCTATCCCAAAAGACAAAAAAGGTGCATCTCCTTTTTCAGTGGATGATAATTTATTTCATACATCAACTGAAGGTAAGTTACTAGAAAATCCAAAAAATTCTGCACCAGAATTTGTTTTTCAAAGAACTGTTTCTCCAGAAAAAGCTCCTAGCAAAGCTACTCATGTAACAATTAATTTTAAAAATGGTGACCCTATTGGTCTTAATGGAAAAAAATTTGGACCAGCAAAATTATTATTTAAACTAAATCAATTGGCAGGAAAAAATGGAATAGGAAGAGTTGATCTTGTTGAAAATAGATTTTTAGGCATCAAGTCTAGAGGAGTTTACGAAACTCCAGGTGGTACATTGTTAAACCATGCACATAGAGCGATTGAGTCAGTTACACTTGATAAAGAAACAATGCACAAAAAAGATGCAATAATGTCAAGGTACGCAGAATTGATCTATAATGGATATTGGTTTTCAAAAGAAAGGTTTAAACTTCAAAAAATTGTTGATTTGAAAAAAAACAAAATTAATGGATCTGTTAAACTTAAGCTTTATAAAGGCAATGTTACAATTCAATCAAGAATGACAAAAAGCAATGCTTACTCAATGAAAAAAGTTTCGTTTGAGGAAAATAAATCATTTATTAAATCTAATGTTGAGAAATTTATAAATTTTCACAAAAAAAAGTTAAGAAACTAGCTAATTATTCGGTGACAAATTGGGGATTGTTTATTTTTGAAAAAAACTTAATTTAAATTTATGGAATCGTTTAAAAATTGGATGAAAGATACAGCAAACATTTTGTTTGATGATAGCAAAAATGATCTTAGATCATTACCTAAAACAGTAAGATTGCAAATTTTATTGGTGTTAAGTTTTATCTGGACTACTGTTTTTAGTTTGTACGTATTCTCATATACAACTTTTGTATTTGGGTGGACTGGACTTTTTTTAGCCCACATTGGATTAATATTTGCGGTATATTTGACATTTAAACATTTTCATAGAGCTGAGGAAAATTCTGCCAGCGTTTTTAAAACAAAAAATTTTGACCCCTTTAAGATAATGGTGCTCGTTTTTGTAATTGTTTTTATATTCGTGTTTTCAAAAGGAATCGAAGTGTTGACAAGTCCAAATCCATATTCTTATTCAATTCCGTATGATGGTTCCTCAAAATCAGTATTTGAAAAATGGTTACCATTTAGTAAAGATAAATAATGGAAAAGATAGCTAAAAACCTACAACTTCTTCTAATGTGTATCATTCTGGTAAGCACTGTAATTGCAGTTGGAATAGAGATTTATAAAATGTTTGAAAATCGATCGGTTACCTTAGCTGATTTGCTGCTAATGTTTCTTTACTTAGAAGTGCTAGCGATGGTAAGAGTTTTTTGGAACCAGCAATCCATAAGTATTACATTACCACTACTTATAGCTATTACAGCATTAGCACGATTTATTATTTTACAAGGAAAAGAAATGGATCCAAGTGCATTAGTATATGAAGCGGTAGCAATAGTTTTAATTGCAGGTGCTATTGTAATCTTGAGATTAAGACATAGCGATAAATTAGGTCTAAAGAAAAAAAAATCGAAATAATTAAAAATGAATTTTGAAGCTTCAAGGGCTAAGGCCTTAGATAAACTAAATAATTTTGTGGAAAACAATCTCTCAGAATATTCAAAACTTAGAAACTTTGATTATGGACCTGATAACAGGTCTAATATTTCTTGTTTATCTCCATATATTACTCACGGTATTATTAATGAAAAAGAAGTTATCAAAAAATCTCTTGATAAATTTTCATTTGCAAAAAATGAAAAATTTATTCAAGAAGTATTGTGGCGTACATATTGGAAAGGTTGGTTAGAATTAAGACCCAGTGTTTGGACAGATTTTTTAATTGAATTAAAAAAGATTAAAGGGGATTTTCAAAACAATCAAAATTATAAAAACGCGATTGATGGAAAAACAAATGTTGAGTGCTTTAACTATTGGGTCAACGAACTCAAAGAAAATAATTATTTGCATAATCATACTAGAATGTGGTTTGCCAGTATTTGGATTTTTACACTAAATTTGCCATGGCAATTGGGTGCGGAATTTTTTATGCAACATCTTTATGATGGAGACGCTGCATCAAACACTCTTGGGTGGAGATGGGTTGCAGGTGTTCAAACACAGGGAAAACATTATTTAGCAAGTGAGTGGAATATCAAAAAATTTACAAATAATAGATTTAGCAATATTAAATTAAATGAAAACGCTCCACCCAAGATTTCTGAAAAAAAATACTCAATTTTAAAACAGGATTTTACTAATCCTGAAAATATTGATCAAAATAATTTGATAATATTCGAGAATAACCTCTGTTTTGAAACAAGTGATTTTCAAAATTATAAATTTAAAAAATTTTATATAATTTCGAATAAAAATGAAAATAGATGCATCAAACTAAGTGAAAAAGTTCTTAAATTTAAGTCATCACTTATTCAAGACCAGGAACAAAGATTTAAAAATCAATCTATTGATTGTGAAGTTATAGATATTAGCGAAATTAAAAAGATAGAAAAAGCAGTGGGGTTGTATCCAACTATTGGAGAAAATTTAGATTACTTGAATTCAAATACTTTTAAAATCAATTTCCTTTATAGAGAACTTGATCAAAACTCTTGGCAATATTGTAATAAAGGTTTCTTTAACTTTAAAAATTATATTCCAAAAATTATTTCAACACTTAACTAAAACCATCTAAACATTCCAATAATCCCAGCTGTAGCATAAAAGAATTGTAAAAATAATATTCCTCTATGACCGCCTCGATAAGCCCAAATTCCAATTAGAATTGCAGATATTAGTAGTAAACAAAAACCAAAAAACTCTATACCAATATTCATAGCTACAAATAATGAGTACAATATTGCAGTGATAACACCTGCCCACTCAAAAATTTTATTATTCATATTTATTTATCTCGCGAGTTTTATAAAAATATCACCCATTCCAGCATCTAAATTTTCTAAAGGTGTATTATTTCTCAACTCGCAATATCTACCCGTCACTTGATGACTTTTAACAAAGTCTACCTCATCTTTCGCACAATTTTTTCCATTGTGCAATAAACCTATTACTATTCGATCGTTAAGACTATACACTTCTGATTTGTTGATTTTATCACCATTACAAAAATAATCTTTATTTACTCTATTGGGAAAATCTTTTTTAGAACAAGGATTTTTTATTGTTAAAACATAGAATTCTTTAAAACCATCCTCAAATTTATGTTTCATCTTTTGAGCTTCAGAATACTTCATAAGATCACAAGAACATGGAACACAACACCTATAATAGTTTCCACAAATTTTTTTATTCGTTTTACTTTCTTTAATAAATAAGAATTCTGAGTCACTATTTGGGTCAATTAAAGACCCAGAAACTGCACAATATAATTTGTTAAATTCAACAAAGTCTTTGTAAGTAATTTTTTTATCTATGATATATTTAAAAAATTTTGGTCCTGCGGCATTTCTATTTTTATCAGGGAATATTCTAGACCAATCAGTAATAAGCTCTTTGTGATAATTTTTTTCTCCAGCAAACGACTTGAGTTGAAATGATATTAAAAATACAATTAAAAATATATTGAATATTTTTTTCATTTCTGTCTTACAATAATTGTTTGGTTAAGTTTCTTTATATCAATCATTTCTTTACTTCCATTTGTCCATCTAATTTCTACTTTAAAATTTTTTTCTTTTTTTCTAATTCCATAATGTGCCACAGGTTCCATTTGGCATAAGTAACCAGATCCTGAATCAATTGTTTTTGAATGTTTTCTTTGATTAGTTATTAAGGTAACAGTGGCTCCTCTTGCTGGTGCACCATACTTATTTAATGGTTTAATCCTTAAGTATTTACTTCCTTTATCAACTTTTGCTTTATACAAAGTTAATGTTTGTGCTTTACTTTCACCACGAGAAACTAATAATTCTAAAATTCCATCATTATCTATATCCGCGACTGCAGCACCAGTTCCATACCCATTAGCTTCGAGTCCTACCTGAAAATTTATCTGCTCAAATTTTCCATTATCTTTAATACGAAATAACTTATTTGGTTCTGCTATATTGTTCATGAAAACTTCATCAAAACCATCATTATCAAAATCTGCAGAAATAATTGTTCTTATTCTAGAGGGTTCATCAAAATCTTTATTTCCAATGTCTTTAAATTCATTATTTTCCAGGACCCAAGCTCTGTGATATCCAAGCCAATTACCACTTAAAATATCTAATCTACCACGGTAATATATGTCTGATAAAGCTGTACCCCGTCCATTTTGGATTGCATCATCTAATCTATAATCAAATGCAACATCATCAAAATTTCCATTATTATTTTTAAAAAGAAAATTTGCTCCTCTCTCATTGGCCGCAAAGATATCGGCTCTTTCTGTCAAAATATGCCCAGATACAACTGCTCTCCCACCAGTAATATTATCCAGATTTAAATTCTCAGCTTTATCTTTGATAAGTTCATTTTCAATCTCATAAAACCTTGTTGGTCCTCCGTAGTTTGCAACATAAATTCCATATTCACCATCTCCCTTTCTATCTACACAAACAACAGATCTTCCTGCTGTTAAATTTAGATTTTCTTTATTTTTTTCTAATTCAAATAAATCAAAATAATTATTATCTTTTATATCCAATAATCTGTCTGAATATTTTTTAACTCCACTATATGTATCGGTATTTAAAAAGTAGATTTCTTCAAAGCCATCTTTATCAATATCACATGCAGCAACTCCAATGGTTTTTTTTGAAATATCTGAAAAAATTTTTTGTTGGTTTATATTCTTCAATTTTCCATCTTGAAAAGATAACGCTAAATTCGGAAAACCAAAACCTGTGACTAAAAACTCATTATTTCCATCCATATTAAAATCTGTCACTGAAATACCATAGCTCAGTCTTTTTTCATTATTCTCAATAATTTTTGATAGATCCTCAAAAAATTCTGCACGAGCGTTGTTTGTAAGAATTATTAATAAAAATAAAATTGAATATTTATAAAAATTTTTTATTTTTTTGATGAACATTTTTTTGAACAATACTTAACTTTTTCCCAATTAAGTCTCCATTTTTTTCTCCATTTAAATGGCCTTTGACATATTGGACAAACTTTAATTGGTAAATTTTCTTTTTTCACTAAATTGTATTTTCTTTAATGAATTTATCTGCAGCTGACAAAATCAATTTTTTTCTATCAGTTTTCATCTTATCGAAAATTCTCACCATCATTGAAAGCCTTGGATTTTTTAAAAAAAACTTTCTATTTCGATCTATAAATCTCCAATAAAGCCCATCCATTATATTGCACCAATCACCCCTCTTAAAATCCATCATCTTCATAAAATAACTTGATCCACAAATGTATGGTTTAGTTGCAAATATTCCACCATCACTAAACAATCCCATTCCATAAACATTTGGAACCATCACCCAATCTGAGGAGTCCACAAACATTTCCATAAACCACTTGTAAACAATAGTGGGTTTGATCTCACAAAGGTTCATTATGTTCGATAAAATCATAAGTCTTTCAATATGATGAGACCATCCATGATTTAATGCGTTCTTTATTGCATAATCCAATGGTGGTAATCCAGTAGTGCCGTCATACCAGGATTTTTTCATCTTACGATTTTGTTTGAAAAAATTTCCTGTCTCCATTTCACTAGAATAACTTTGATAAATTCCTCTCATAAATTCTCTCCAACCAATTATTTGACGAACGTATCCCTCTAAAGAATTTAGTCTTATTTTTTTACTTTTATGGAATTCTAAAATTTTTTTAATTATAAATTCTGGAGTTATAAGACCTAAATTTACATATGGACTAAGTGCACTATGAAACAAAATATTATCTTTTTGATCAACTGCATCCTCGTAATCACCAAATAAGTTTGATTTTTCTTTAATGAAAAAATTTAAAAGCTTCAAAACATCATTGTGTTCTGTAGCAAACCAGAAATTTTTGGTACTGCCAGGATGATCCTTAAATAGCTTTTCAACAATAGGTTTTAGCTTTTTAGTATGAGAAGTTTCATTTATTTTTGGAAATTTTGGGATTGAAATATTTTTTGGTAATTTATTTCTATTATCCTCATCAAAACTCCACTTACCTCCTGTAGGATTCCCATCAGCACCTATTAATATTCCAGATTTTTTTCTGACA
>CACEKW010000016.1 GCA_902560185.1 uncultured Pelagibacteraceae bacterium
ACTGTTGTTGGATAAAATTTCTTTACGTAATCTTTTTTGTCAGGCCAACCTAAAGTTGCGAATGGCCATAATCCTGAGGAAAACCATGTATCTAAAACATCAGGATCTCTTGTAAGTTTTACATCTTTTTTATAATGTTTTTTTGCTTGTTTAATTGCATCATTTTCATTGATCGCAACAAAGATTTTTTGATCAGGTCCATACCAAGCTGGTATTTGATGTCCCCACCATAATTGTCGTGAAATACACCATGGCTCAATATTATTCATCCACTGAAAATAAGTTTTAGACCAGTTAGTTGGAAAGAAATTTGTTTTTTTTGTCTTAACAATTTTTTTAGCTTTGATCGACAAACCATTGCTCTGTTAAAAAAGGTTCAATTACTGAATTCGATCTATCGCCATATGGAACTTTATTTTTGATATTTTCTTCTTTTATAAAAAAGTCTTTTTCTTTTAATTCATTTAATATTTTTTTACGGGCATCAAACCTATCTAAGCCAATATAATCTCTTGGAGCATTATCATTTATTTTTCCCTCTTCTGTAAAAATATTGATTATTTCTAATTTATTTCTTTGACCAACATCATAGTCATTAAAATCATGTGCTGGCGTGATCTTAAGTGCTCCAGTTCCTTGCTCTGGATCAGCATAATTATCTTTAATAATTTTTATTTTTCTACCTACGATTGGTATTGTGACAGTTTTGCCAACATGATTTTTATATCTTTTATCCTTCGGATTTACCGCAATCGCAGTATCTCCTAACATTGTCTCAGGTCTTGTTGTGGCAATAGTGATAAATTCAGAGGAATTGTCTATTGGGTATCTAATATAGTAGATCTTAGAATTCATCTCTCTTTGATCTACTTCCAAATCTGAAATTGCGGTTTTTAAAACAGTGTCCCAATTTACAAGTTTTTCAGCTTTATAAATCAATTTTTTTTTATGTAATTCTACAAAAACCTTAATGACTGATTTTGATAAATTTTCATCCATAGTGAATGCATTTCTTGACCAATCGCATGAACATCCTAATTTCTTTAGTTGATTAATGATTATGTCCCCATATTCATTTTTCCATTCCCATACTTTTTCTATAAATTTTTCTCTACCAAGGTCAATTTTACTTAAATTTTCTTTTTCTAATTTTTTCTCTACGAGTGCTTGGGTGGCTATACCTGCATGATCAGTTCCGGGTTGCCATAAAGTTTCATAATTATTCATTCGATAATAACGAACTAATAAATCTTGAATTGAATTATTTAAAGCATGACCCATATGTAAACTTCCAGTTACATTAGGTGGTGGAATTACAATTGAAAATTTTTTTGAATTTTTTTGTGGTTTAAATAATTTGTTTTTTTCCCAATAACCATAAATTTTATCTTCAACTTTTGAATGTATATATTTATCGCTTATCATGGGTGTTATTAGTTTATAATTTAATAATCTAAATTAACAATAATCAAATTGGAACGTTATTTAATAGACTAATTGCAAATATTTTATATAAAACTCAATGTAGCTATCTTCTAAAACATATGGCAACGTGGCGGAATGGTTACGCAGAGGATTGCAAATCCTTGTATCCCGGTTCGATTCCGGGCGTTGCCTCCAAAAAAAATCTTGTTTTAGTGAAAAAAAAAAGTAAGTTGAGATTTTGATATTCCTCGGTAGCTCAGTTGGTAGAGCAGTTGACTGTTAATCAATTGGTCGCAGGTTCGAGTCCTGCCCGAGGAGCCAGAAATTAAACGACCTTTGAAATATTGTTATTTCCTGCCTGTAATGATTTATTAAATTTCAATTTTTGATCAGCATTTAGTTCAGAATATAATTTCACTAAAAAGTTATAATTTACATTCATATGACCTTCTTGTGATTTTTCTAAATTTATCAGATATTCTGAAAAATCTTCAAAAAAATAATTAATTGGTACTTTAAGATAGTTCGATAATTGTAATAACCTTATTGAACTTACCCCATTAGTGCCTTTTTCATATTTTTGGATTTGTTGAAATGTGACGTGGATTGCTTTTGCTACTTTAGTTTGTGTTAAACCTAGTGCTAGTCTTCTAAGCTTAAGCTTATTGCCTAAATGCTTATTAAAATTATCTTCCATTAAGACCCCTCTTAATTTTTTAAAAAACTAATTGAACTAGTTTTTAATACCTACTGCAACAATAAATTTTTATTTTTTTTGCCTAAAAACCCGTATTAAGGGAAATATGTCAAGCATTACTTCAGCTATAATTTGAGAAATATTTCTTGAAATTAGCTTGAACTATAGTATCTGGCTGAGGAAAAGTTTGGTTCTATCACTCTTTGGATTAGCAAAAAATTCTTTGGTATCAGCTTTTTCTACTATCATTCCTTCATCCATAAATATCATTTGATCAGCAACTTCTTTTGCAAAACCCATTTCATGTGTAACTACAATCATAGTCATTCCTTGTTTTGCTAAATTTACCATAACATCTAGCACTTCTTTAATCATTTCGGGGTCTAAGGCTGATGTGGGTTCGTCAAAAAGCATTATTTTTGGCTCCATACATAAAGCTCTTGCAATAGCAGCTCTTTGTTGTTGTCCCCCAGATAATTGTCCTGGATATTTTTGTGATTGATCAAGAATTTGTACTCTTTCTAGATGTTTTAATGCTAATTCTTCTGCCTCTTTTTTAGGCATTTTTTTAACCCATATTGGAGCTAATGTGCAGTTATCCAAAATAGATAAGTGAGGAAACAAATTAAATTGTTGAAATACCATTCCAACTTCAGCTCTAATTTGTTCAATATTTTTTGTATCCTCTGTTAATTCAGTTCCATCAACAACAATATTACCTTCTTGATGCTCTTCTAATCTATTAATACATCGAATTAATGTAGATTTTCCTGATCCAGATGGACCACAAACAACAATTTTTTCTTTTGGTTTAACTTCTAAATTTATTCCTTTTAAAACTTGGAAATCACCAAACCACTTATTCATATTACTTATTTGGATAATACTATCTGACATAAATTTTTATCTATCGGTTTTATATTTTTGTTCTAGATTATAACTATATTTACTCATTGCATAACAAATAATCCAGAAAATTATAGCAGCAAATACATACCCTTCCATAGCAAATCCTAACCATTTCGGATTTGTTTTAGCTAAATTTAACATTCCAACTATTTCTAATAATCCGACAACAAATATTAATGGAGTATCTTTTACTAGTGCTAAGAAAGTATTTGCTATTCCTGGTATTACTAATTTAAGAGCCTGTGGTAAAATTACGAAAATATGCATTTTCCAATAACCCATACCTAGTGATTTTGCAGCTTCGTATTGACCTCTTGGTAAAGCTTGTAAGCCACCTCTGATAACTTCTGCAACATATGCAGCCTCAAATAAAGAAATTGCAATTATGGCTCTTACTAATTTATCAATGAAAAAGTCTTCTGGTAAAAACATTGGAAACATTACGGCTGACATGAATAAAACTGTTATTAGTGGAACACCTCTCCAGAATTCAATAAAACCAACTGATATATATCTAATTAATGGAAATTCCGATCTTCTCCCAAGAGCAAAAGCCATTCCAATTGGAAAACAGAAAATAAGACAGAAAAAAGAAATTATAAATGTTAGCGACAGACCTCCCCATGCACCTGTTTCAACCCAATTTAAACCATCTAATTTTCCAAGCTCAATGTATTCTTCAAAAAAAAGAAAATATTTCAAAATTACATAAAGCGCTAAAGGAACTATTAAAAAGTAATAAAACTTAAATTTACTTGGAATAAAAAAACCAATGATGATAGATAAAATTGCAGCAATAATTCCATAAGAAAAGTCAAAAAATACAGGGCCACCTGAAATAAAAAAGAAGATAAACAAAAATGCAATCAAAGGATAAATAACTACATAATAAAGTGTCAAATATTTCTTAAATTTATCAGTCGCAAAGTATCCAACAGAGCCAAGTAATACTAAAGCTACAAATGATAGATTAATTCTCCATTGTTCTGCATTTGGATACATTCCATACATAAATCTTCTCATCCAAACCTTAATATATGTCCAGCATGCGCCAGAACCCGTACAAACATCTTTTGTATCCCCTGCAAAACTAGCATCAATAACAAACCAGCTTAATATAGGTGGTAGAGATTTGATGATTATGAATATTATTAATAATGATAAAACAGCATTAAAATTATTTGTATTAATATGTTTGTTTAAGAGATCTAGGTTTTTAATTCCACTATACTCTATTCGAATGAAATAAAGACCCATAAAACCAAGTATTAAAGGTAATAAGAAACTTAAAAAATTAGGTAAAAAACCAGTTAAATTTAATCTAAAAAAAGAGTTTAGAAAAACATCTAAAATACTAATAAAAAATAAAAAAGAACCAAGATACAAAAAGGTATTAAGATTAGTTCTATCAGGTTTTAAAAAATTAATACTCGACATTATTTCTCCTGAATAGCTATTTTCTTATTATACCAGTTCATTAAAATTGAGATTGAAATACTCAAAGTTAGATAAGTAAACATGGTGATTGATACTATCTCAATTGCCTTACCTGTTTGCATTAATGCTGTTCCAGCAAAGACTAACACTAAATCTGGATAAGCTATCGCAGCTGCTAAGGATGAATTTTTAGTTAAATTTAGATATTGATTTGTTGTTGGCGGAATTATTATTCTCAAAGCTTGAGGCATAATTACTAATTTAAGTACTTGGTTAGGTGTAAGTCCAATTGATGCTGCTGCCTCTTTTTGACCTTTACCAACACCTTGAATTCCAGCTCTGACACATTCTGCGATAAATGTTGCTGTATATAAAGATAAAGATAATGTTAATGCTATCAATTCTGGGGGTAAGCTAACTCCACCCTCATAAATAAAAGATGTTGTTGCCAATTGTTTCAAAACAGGAACTTCAAAAGAAAGTCTTACGCCACCAATTAAAAAACTTAAAAGTGGAAGAATAAATATCAGTCCTATAGAAATTAAAAAAACTGGAATTTGTTTACCTTGATTTTCCTGAACCTTTTTAGCATGCGCTCGTATAACAATGATTGCTATGATTGCAGCTATAATTGAATAGAAGAAAATATTAAAATTTTGCCAAATAAATGCTGGAACGTACAGGCCTTTTATAGTTAGAAAAAAAACTCCAAACATTGCCTCAGCATCTTGTGGGAGTGGCAGGGCACGTAATGCAGCAAAATACCAAAAAAAAATTTGAAGTAGTAATGGAATATTTCTAAAAAACTCAACATAAAAAGCTGCAAATTTATTAATTAGATAATTAGGGGATAATCTTGCTATACCAACTATTACTCCTAAGATTGTTGCAATAATTATCCCAATGACTGAAACAAGAATTGTATTTAAAAGCCCAACTAAATAGGCTCTGAAATATGAGTGTGATCCATCATATTCAATTAATGAAAACTGAACGTCGAAAGAAGATTCTTGAGATAGAAAACCATAACCAAAATCAATACCTCTATTTTCCATATTGATTTGGGCGTTATAAGTAAAAAAACCGAAAACTAAGACTACAGCTAAAACTGTAATTAATTGTGGGACTATATCTTTAAGTTTAAAATTCACTTTGGCGATAATATATGAGTTTATAAAAAAAGGGCTAGAAAAATCTAGCCCTTTTTAATTAATTTAAACTACAATTATCTTGCAGGTGGAACGTAAAGTATTCCGCCTTTTGTCCATAATTGGTTTGGACCTCTGTCTGGTAAAATTCCAGTGTCAGCTATATTTCTCTTATAACTTTCACCATAATTACCAACTTGCTTGATAATTCTTAAGCTCCAGTCGTTATCTAGACCAAAAGCAGCACCTAATTCACCTTCAGCACCAACTAATCTTTTGATTGCTGGGTTGTCTGAAGTTTTCATCATGTCTGCATTTGCTGAAGTAATACCATACTCTTCAGCTTCAATCATAGTGTTCAAAGACCATCTTACGATATCTTCCCAAACTGCATCACCTTGTCTAACAACTGGTCCTAAAGGTTCTTTAGAAATAGTTTCTGGTAGAACAATGTGTTCATCAGGGTTTTTCATTTTTGTTCTTTGAGCAGCTAAACCAGATTTATCAGTAGTGTATGTATCACATCTACCTGCATCGTAAGCAGCAACAACTTCGTCAGCTTTTTCAAATGCAACTGGCTCATAAGAAATTCCTTTTGAATTAAAGAAGTCTCTCATGTTTAACTCAGTTGTTGTACCAATGTTTGTACAAGCTGAGATACCATCTTTGAATTGGCTAGTTGAAGTGATACCTGAGCTTTTTCTTACCATGAAGCCTTGACCATCGTAGAAGTTTACTCCAACGAAAGTAAGTCCGATATCAGCATCTCTAGAAAGAGTCCAAGTTGTGTTTCTTGATAAGATATCAATCTCACCAGAAGTTAAAGCAGTAAATCTTTCTTTAGCACTTAGTGGTGTAAACTTAACTTTGTTTGCATCACCTAATACTGCAGCAGCTACAGCTCTACATACGTCAACGTCAACACCAGTCCAATTTCCTGCCGCATCAGCATTAGAAAATCCTGGAAGACCTTGAGATACTCCACATCTTACAAACCCTTTTTTCTGAGTGTTTTTAAGTGTTTTAGATTTTTTAGCAGCCATAGACTCTGTTGTAAAAGTGAACAACACAGCAACCATAGCAACTAAAGAAGTTAATTGTTTTAAGTATTTAAACATATTTCTTCCTATTGTTTATTTATTTGTTAACAAATAATTCAAAATTACTTTTGAATATTCTTAATTTAAGCATGATAAAAATAGGGGTTCAAGGGAAATTTAATCTCATTTCAAATTAATTGAAAATCTAGTCAAGATAAATTTTGACCAAAAATGTGCTAGTAATGGCGCGCCCTGAAGGATTCGAACCTACGACCCTCGGTTTAGAAAACCGATGCTCTATCCAGCTGAGCTAAGGGCGCAAAATCTTATTACATATACAATAATTAATTAATTTTTAAAAAGAAATTTTTTCACAAGAAGCAAAATTGTTAATAACTCAATTCGTCCAACTATCATGAAAAAAATAAGACAATATTTGGTAAAATATGAAAGGTTATAAAAAGTTAGATCACTTAAACCATATGAACTTGAATTGACAGTATTCATTAATGTCAAAATTGATAACTTAAATGAATTTTCAAAGCTAAATTCGCTTATAGTCAATAATGTTGTTAAAATAAAAAGTGATAAAATAAATATGAGAACTGATAAAAAATATTTACTTATCTCATTAAAGTCAAAATTAACTTCAGAGAAAAATAACTTATTCTTATATATATTCTTTGGTCTACTGAATGATAAAATTTGATTAACTGAATATATAAATAAAGAATAAATCTTCATAAATCTCAACCCTGAACTTGTGGAAAAAAAAGATCCTCCAATAATTACTAAAATCAAATAGATGAAAGTCAAATTTGTATTTGAATTATCTAGTGTAAAACCAATATTAGACATACTACTTGATATTGACAAAAAATAATTCAAAAAGTCTTGATTAAAACTAAAAAATAAAAAAAAGATAATTAAAACTATAACGAAGTAAATTATTAAATTTAGATCTTCATATAAAAAATTTACATTTTTTTTCTTGAAGAAAAATAAGTTGTAACTGAAAAAAATACTAAAAAAAGAAGTTAACATCAAAAATGACAAAATAATAGTTTGAGTGTTATCTCTAATTATACTGGATAAATTATTTGTAGGTAAAAAACCACCAGAAGAAATTAATGAAAATGCTAAATTTAAAGAATCAAAAGTTCTTATAGATAGTAAATTAAGTATTATAAAAATTACTAAAGTTATACCAGAATATATAAAAAAAACTTTTATAGCTTGTTTAAATATTTCAGAGGTATTAAATGAAAAAAAATTTGTTAAGGTTTTTTTAAAATTTTCATCATAAATATCTATTAAATAAATTATAGAAAATAAGAAATATAATCCACCAATCCATTGGGTAGTTGACCTCCATAAAATCAGACTTTGATCAATATTTTTTACATTTTCAAAGATAGTAAAACCAGTAGATGTAAAACCTGAAACCGCTTCAAAAAAAGAATTTATAAAAGTTAAGTTATAAATACTTAGGTAAAAAGGAATGGATAAAATTAAAGGTAGTAAAATATATCCCAAAAAAACAGTTAAAATTTTTTGAAAAATTGATGTTTTTTTTGGTGAAATTTTTAATCTATAAAAAACGATTGCTAGAATTGAGGATAAAAATAAACTTAAATAATAAGTATCTAAATTGAGGTAAAGATTGAAATAGTAAGAGTAAATAATATTAAAAAAAGATAAGATAGAAATTAATCCAAAAAAGAAACTTAGATATTTAATTTGCAATCCAAACATCTAATTATACTGAACTTAATCTAAAGATATTTTCAACAAAAGATATAGAGTCTTTTTTAACAATAAATACAACTCTATCATCTTTTTTAAAAACAAAATTGGATCTAGGTATAATTATTTTTTTATCTCTTAATACAGCGCCAATTCTTAATTCATCTGGTAAATTAGAATTTTTAATTTCTTTGTTAATTAGTTCAGAAGTCTCAATTATTTCAGCTTCAATTACCTCGTACTCACCGTCTGATAAAGTATATGCATTTTCAATTGTTCCTTTGTGGATATGTTTTAAAATACTTGAAACAGTCGTCATTCTTGGATCAATTAAATCATCAATTTTTAATGATGATTGAAGAAGTGAATAATTTGGTTTATTAATTAATGCCATTGTTCTTTTATCATCTATATCTTTTTGGTCTTTAGCAAATTTTTCAACTAACACACTGACCATTAAGTTATCTTCATCATCATTTGTTAGAGCTAATACAGTTTCAGCTTCTCCTAAGTTTGCTTCAGTTAAAACTTCTTCATCTAGACCATCACCATTTATAACAATTGCATCATTAAGTTGATTTGCTAAAAACTCTGCTCGCTCCTTATTTTTTTCAACAATTTTAACTCGAACTGTTTCTAAAGTCTCCTCAATGTTCTTAGCTAAATTAAAACCAATATTTCCTCCACCTATAATCAAAATCTTTTTCGAAATTTTTTCCTCATGACCAAATGCTTCAAGAGTTTCTGACATTTGTGACGAATTAATAATGACATAAATTTTGTCATCTTTTTTTACCGAGTCTGTTTTTTTTGGAATAAAAAATTTATTATCTCTATTAATTCCAATAATATTGGCCTCTAATTTTGGGTACTTATTTGTGAGTTCATTAAACTTAATACCTATAGATTTACAATCCTCTTTGATGAATATCTCCAATAATCTTATTTTATTATCAGCAAATGGTACACTATCTAATGCGCCTGGCGCCTCCAATTTTCTTTGAATTGATTTGGAAATTTCTATTTCAGGAGAAATAATCACATCAATTGGTAAATTCTCTTTATTATAAACTCTTGTAAATCTTGGGTTTAGATAGTCTTGTGATCTAATTCTTGCTATTTTTTTTTGAATGTTAAATATTGAAAATGCTATTTGACAAATAAGCATATTGATTTCATCATTTCTAGTAACTGCTATAATCATATCTGTTTCAGCGGCATTCGCTTTTTCAAGTATTGATGGATATGTAGCTTTTCCAACGATTGCCTTAACATCCAAACTATCATTGATTTTTTGGATGTCCTCACTTGATTGATCAATAACTGTTATCGAATGACCTTGTTCACTCAATAACTTTGCAATGGTAAAACCTACTCTACCAGCACCACAGATGATTATATTCATTTTAGTTAAATTCTTTTATTCCTAAGCCTTTAAGCTTTCGATGAAGAGCACTTCTCTCCATGCCAACAAAGTTGGCTGTTTTGGATATATTCCCATTAAATTTTTTAAGCTGAATAGTTAAATACTCTTTTTCAAAGTTTTCTCTAGCTTCTTTTAATGGCACAGATAAGCTATTTTCACCAATTTTATCATCATAATTGTCGCTTTTTAACGACTCTTTTACAATGTTAGAAATTTTGTCTTTTGTATCAGGTTGTAAAATTGCAATTCTTTCAATCAAATTTCTTAGTTCCCTTACATTACCTTTCCAATCATGATTCAAAATATATGAGTCATTTTCATCAATATCTAATTCTTTTATATTATAATTTGCAGAAATCATCTTTGAAAAATATTTTATTAACAAAGGTATATCTGAAATTCGTTCGTTTAATGATTTAATGTTAATTTCAAAAACGTTCAATCTATGATAAAGATCTTCTCTAAAATTACCTATTTTTATTTCATCTTTTAAGTCCTTACTTGATGAACAAATTAATCTAACGTCAACATTGATATCATTATTACCATTTAATCTTTTAAATTTTTGATCAATGAGAACTCTTAATATTTTTGATTGAATGACAAGAGGAATTTCAGAAACTTGATCAATTAATAAAGTACCTTTATTAGCTTTTTCTAAAGCACCATATGAAATGGAACCATCACTCTTTTCCTCCCCAAATAATTCTTGCTCATATTTTTCTGAGTCAAGAAGTGCTCCATTTAGAATAATAAATGGATTTTTTTCTCTTTTAGAATTTTTATGAATTTTTCTTGCAATTAATTCTTTCCCTGAACCTGATGGTCCATTTATAAGAATTCTGCTCTCAGTTAAGGATATCTTTTTTATTTGCTCTCGTATTGTAGATATATTTTTACTATCACCAATTAAATCATATGAAGAAAATAACTTATTTTCATAATCCTTATTTTGTTTTTTTAATTGAAGATTTTCGACAGCCCTGGTAATAAAATTTAATAATCTAGCTTGGTCAAAAGGTTTTTCTACAAATTCAAATGCACCATGTTTCAATGAATTTACTGCCATCTCAATATTAGCATGACCTGTAATAATAATTACTGGGACATCCTTATTTTTAGACTTGATATGAGATAATAGTTCTATTCCATCATTATCACCTTTATCTAATTTTACATCTAAGATAGCCACATCAGGCATTTTTTTGTCAATTTCTTTTAACGCTTGATTATAATTAGCTGCTACTCTAGTTTTATAACCAGCATCAACAATTAATTCATTTAGGATATTTCTTATATCCACATTATCATCAACTATTAATATTTCTGTTGTCATTAAAATAAAATCTTATCTGTATTTTTGCACCATCAATAATTGGGATAAATTCAAGTTCACCTTTGTGGTCATTTATAATTTTGTTTACTATTGATAGGCCTAGTCCAGTACCATTTTTTTTTGTTGTATAATATGGATTTAAAATTTCCTCTATATTATTTTTATCAAAACCAATACCATTGTCTTCTATTGATATTAAAATATGGTCATTATTTGATAAAATATCAATTGAAATTTTCTTTTTAAAATCAGCGTTTTTTTCAATCTTTTGTTCGATACTCTCAATAGAGTTCTTTATCAGGTTAATGAAAACCCTTGAAATTTGCTCTTTGTCACATTCGAGTAAAATTTCCTCATCTTTTTTATTAAAATTAATTTCTATGGATTTGTTAACTTCTGATAATAATTTGATATTTTCATTTAATAATTTTACTAAATTATTTCTCTTTAAAATGGGTTTTGGCATTCTGGCAAAATCTGAAAATTCGTTTACTAAATTTTCTATCTGTTTTATTTGAGAGTTTATAATTTTTAAATTTTCCTTAAATGATTGTTGGTCTTCATTCGTTATTTGCCCAGAATATTTAGTTTTAATTCGATCTATTGTTAATTGTATTGGTGTAAGAGGATTTTTAATTTCATGAGCTAGCTTTCTAGATAAATTTCCCCATGCTTTATATCTTTCATTAATTATTAATTTTTCTTGCTGATTTTTAAGTCTACTAATCATAGAATTAAAATTTTTATTCAAGACCTCCATATCTTTATCAGTTTTAATTTCTGGTACTTTTGTATTAAGATTTCCATGGCCTATTTCAGTTGATGCTAGAATAAGATTGTTAATAGATCTAAAAAATCTTGATGAAAATCTAATTGCTATTGTAATAGAGATAAATAGTAGCAATGAAACAATTATAATATAAATGATAAAAAAGGAAATTTTTATACCTGTGCTTCTATCTTCAACAGTATAATAAAAATTAATTGCTTCTTGAGACTCAGCTAAATAATTTGAAATATCCTTATCTAAAAATTTTACCACATAAATAAATCTATCTTTTGATGATTGTAATCTCATTATTGCAGCTGAAATATTAGCTTTAGTATCTATTATCTTTAATGGTCGATCATCCTCTAAAACTAAATTTAGTGCTTTATCAACTGGTGGAATGTATTTTTCTTTTTTTTCAGTGGAGTATAATAGTTTTTTATTTTGATCAATTATATGAATTTCATCAACATCCCGAATTAGTTTTTGTGTCCTTAAAAATCGTAAATATTCATTTGCATTTTCATTTAAAAAATTTACACTTTTATTAGTATCAAAAGCAATCAAAATTATATCTGATTGTATTTTATTTCTTACTTCTTCAACATAATTTTTAGCAAGTTCATAGGAATTATTTACAACAGTCGTAACTTTTTTATCAAAGTACTTTTCTAGAGCAAAAGAAAAAAGAAATAAGGAAAAAATTGAAATTAAAATTGATGGTATTAAAGTAAATAATGAAAAATACGTTATATATTTTTTATTTGATGTTAAGCCATCCTTATCAATATCAATTTTAATTGAATTTTTAATTTCTACAAAAATAAATATGAATAATAAAATAAGTAAAAAAATATTTGAAATTAGTAAATATTGTAAATTTTTCTCATTTAAATCAACAAAACTTCTATCAATAAATGTCAAAAAGGTTAAAAAACCTAGAAATAGTGTGATACTAGATAGAATAATAATGATTATATTTTTTTTCAAAAATTCTAACATAAATTAGAATTATAGCATTTAAACGAATGAACAACTATTTTGTAATATTGGCTGCTGGAAAAAGTAAGAGATTTAATAAAAAAATACCCAAGCAATTCTTTAAATACCAAAATAAAGAGATAATTGATCATTCCATTGAAAAATCTCTCAGTTCAAAGCTATTTAAGAAAATTTTAATTGTTTCAAATAATCTTAAACATTTAAAAAAAAAAAAATATCCTAAATCAATAAGTATTATTAAAGGGGGAAAGGAAAGATCTGACTCTTCTTTAAAAGCTTTAAAATATCTAAAAAGATATAAGCCAAAAAATGTGTTTATACATGATGCTGCTAGGCCTAATTTTTCAATTAAATTACTAAAAAATATTGCCAAAAATTTGAAAAATAACAAAGCCGTAGTTCCAATTATCAGTTCAAAAGACACAATAAAATATAAAACTCAAAATCAAATATTTAATCTAAACAGAAATAATTTATTATTAACACAGACCCCTCAAGCATTTAGATTTAAAGAGCTTTATAAAATTACAAATAATCGAAAAAATAAAGTTACTGATGAAGCAACATTATTTATAAATAATGATTTTAAAATCAAATTTATACCAGGTGAAAAAGCAAATAATAAAATTACATATATTGATGATATAAAAACTCCCAAGACTTTTTATGGTTTAGGTTTCGACATTCACAAATTAGTAAAAAATAAAAAACTGTACCTTGGAGGTGTAAAAATTCCTTTTCATTCAGGTCTTGAGGGTCATTCTGATGGAGACGTAATTTTACATGCAATTATTGATTCTATTTTAGGAGCTATTAGAAAAAAAGATATTGGAACTTATTTTCCAAACACAAGACAATTTAAAAATATCAGATCTCCAAAAATGCTAAAACCAATCATGATTAATTTAAACAAATCTAATTTTTTTATAAACAATTTGGATATAAACTTAATTTGTCAAAAACCAAGAGTTTCAAAATATAGAGACAAAATAATTAAATCAGTTTCAAAATTAACTGGTATTAATGAAAACCAAATAAATTTAAAGGGTAAAACTGTGGAAAAATTAGGTTTAATTGGAAAAGAAAAGGCTATCGCTTGTGAAACCATAATTTCAATCACAAAATATGATTAAAACTTTTAATTCATTATTAGCAACAATGTTTGGGCTAGGAAAAATTAAGATTATTCCTGGAACTTTCGGATCCTTAGCTACAACTATTTTTCTTTATTTTTTTTTTCATATATTAAATTTATCACCAAATATAGTCTTAATAGGTTTGCTTGTTATTTTTATTTATTCATTCATAGCAGTAGCATCCCATATAAAGGAGAAAGAAAATAAAGATCCAAAAGAGGTCATTATCGATGAATTTATAGGTCAATCTATACCAATTTATCTCTACGAAATATCCCATGGAACACAAAAAACATCTGATGAAGCTATAATTTTTTATGGAATTTGCTTTGTACTTTTTAGATTTTTTGACATTCTAAAACCATTTCCAGTAAATTATTTTGACAAAAATTATAAAAATAGTTTCGGTGTAATAATGGACGATGTTTGTGCAGGATTATATGTTGTTCTATCATTAATTTGTTTTATGTTATTAAGCAGTTATTTAATTTAATGAAAAATTTAGTCAGGCTTTTAACCAAAAAAAAATTAAAACTTTCTGTTGCTGAGTCTTGTACAGGAGGGATGTTAGCTAGTTCAATTACCTCAATAAGTGGTGCTTCAAAAGTATTCAATTTAGGACTAGTCACCTACTCTAACCAAGCTAAAATTAGAATTCTCAAAGTTAATAAAAATATTATTAAAAATTATGGTGCAGTTAGCCACCAATGTTGTTTGGCAATGGTAAATAACTTATCTAAAATATCAAAAGCCAATATTAACGTTTCTATAACTGGAATCGCTGGCCCCAAAGGTGGCACCAAACAAAAGCCAGTAGGTCTAGTTTATATTGGTATAAAAAAAGGCAAAAAAGTACAGATTAATAAGTGTTTTTTTAAAAATAAAAAAAGATCTTCAATTCAAAAAGCAACTGTTAAAAAAACCTTAGATTTAATTCTTAGAATTTCCAAATAATTCTTCAGCTCTTTTTTGAAAGGCATCAGCAATTTTTTCTAAACCAAATTGAAAAGAGACTACCATTAAAGAATTTAAAAATTTATTCTTTATTTCAAAATCAATATCAAAGGTGATTTCAGTAATACCATTATTTTTATCAGTAAAAGTCCAATTATTTGTTAGATGATTTAATGGTCCCTCTATGTTTTTTACATAGATTGAGTCAGTTTTTTCATTAAAGGCAACATCACTTTTGTATGTATCTTTAAATGGTCCTTTACCGATGGTTAAATCAGCAATAATTTTTTGTAAATCACCATCTTTTTTGTTTTCATATATTTTCGCATCAAAACAAAATGGAACAAATTCAGGATATTTTTCTATATCTAAAACAAGTTCAATTAAGTCTTTTTTTTTACATTCAATTAATCGCTTAACTGAAGCTTTTGGCATTAATGATTGTTAATCCGATTTTGTTGTAGTTTAGCAAAATCTTCATCTGCATGATAAGAAGATCTTGTTAATGGCGATGACGAAACTAATAAAAAACCTTTTGATTTCGCAATACTTCCTAATTCATCAAATTCCTCTGGTGTGTAGTATCTATCAAGAGGATGATGCCTAACAGATGGTTGTAAATATTGGCCAATAGTTAAAAAATCTACATCTGCAGCTTTTAAGTCATCCATTACCTGCAAAATTTCATCTTTTTTTTCACCTAAGCCAACCATTATTCCTGATTTTGTAAAAATTTTCTTATTTATCATTTTAGCATTTTTCAAAAGTTCCAAAGATGCGAAATATCTAGAACCTGGTCTTACTTTTAGATAAAGACTAGGAACAGTCTCAATATTGTGATTAAAAACATCTGGATTCGCCTCTAAAACTTTTTTATAAGCATTACCCTTTCTTAAAAAATCAGGAGTTAAAACTTCAATTGTAGTATTTGGATTTGTTTTTCGTGTTTGGTTAATAACTTCAAAAAAATGATTTGAACCACCGTCATCTAAATCATCTCGATCAACTGATGTTATTACAACATGTTTTAAATTTAATTTTTTTACAGCTTGAGAAATTTTTATTGGTTCGAGATTATCCAGTTTTCCTGGCTTGCCAGTTTTTACGTCACAAAAAGCACACGCTCTTGTACATGTATCACCCATAATCATAAACGTAGCATGTCTTTTACTCCAACATTCCGTAATATTTGGACAATTAGCTTCCTGACAAACTGTTACAAGATTATTTTTATTTACAATTGTTTTTGTTAAAAAAAATTCTTTGCTATTTACTAATTTTGATCTTATCCAATCTGGTTTTTTTTTAATTGGATTTATCGGTTTGTTCTGCTTTTCTGGGTGTCTAATTTTCATTTTTTTTAATTATATAAATTTTTTCATTTTTTTTACCAAATATGAATCTTTCTCTAATCAAAGATTCTATATAATCAAGATCTAGATTGTCACTTAACAATGAATTCTTAAATTCCAAGTCACTTATTTGGTTAATTATTAATGATTCTTGTTGTTTTAAGTTTTTTAAAATCTCTTTTTTTTCAAAAAATGAAATTAACCCTCTTTGACCAGATAAAAGATTAAAAAAGAAATAAAGAATCAAAAAAGTAGAAACTAATAAAGGGTAATTTTTTTTTAATCTTTGAAGCATTAATGAATCTTATTCATTCTAGCTTTTTTTCCAAGTTCTTCTTCTATACGAATTAATTGATTATATTTAGCCACTCTTTCAGATCTAGCTAAAGATCCTGTTTTTATTTGGTTGGAGTTGGTACCTACCGCTAAATCGGCAATAAATGTATCTTCACTATCTCCTGATCGATGTGAAATAATAGTATTAAACCCTATAGTTTGAGCAAATCTTATAACATCAAGTGTTTCGGTAACTGTACCAATTTGATTTAGTTTTATCAAAATTGAGTTTGATGAAACATTTAGAAATCCCTTTTTTAATCTTTCCAAATTTGTAACATAAAGATCATCTCCAACTATCTGCACTTTTTTAGTAGATCTCATAAATTTACTCCACGACGTCCAATCGTTTTCAGAAAATGGATCTTCAATCGATTTAATTTTATATTTATCAATCATTTTTTTGTACTCTGAAATTGTTTTATCAACAGAAACATATTTTTTTGAGTGGATGGAGTATTTACCTTTTTTAAATAATTCATTAGCTGCAACATCCAAACAAATTGAAACATCTTTACCATTTCTAAATCCTGATTTTTTAATTGATAAAACAATCAAATCTAAGGCCTGATTGTTGCTATTAATCATCGGTGCAAATCCACCTTCATCACCAACCGATGTGGCTAAATCTTTTGCTTTAATTAATTTACTTAAGTTTTTAATTACTAAATAACATATTCTCATTGCCTCAGAAAAAGATTTTGCTTTATCAGGTCTAATCATAAATTCTTGAATTCTAAGACCATTATCAGCGTGTGCGCCACCATTAATAATATTCATTAATGGATAAGGTAATTGAAAATATTTTGTTGCATAAAAAGATTTATAAAGAGGAATTCTTTTTATTTTTGCTGATAATTTTTTTGCAGCCATCGATACTGATAATATTGCATTAGCTCCTAGTTTTGTCTTTTGCTTAGTCCCATCTAAATTAATAAGTATTTCATCTATTCTTTCTTGATCATGAATATTTTTATTTCTCAGAGCTCTTGATATTTTGGAATTAATTAAATTAATTGCAGAGAAAACACTTTTGCCTAAATATCTTTTATTATTGGTATCTCTTTTTTCATAGGCTTCATAAGTACCTGTAGAAGCTCCTGAGGGACATATCGCTTTGGCACTTTTGTTTTTAACATAAACCTCTGCTTCAATAGTTGGATTTCCTCTACTATCAAAAACTTGTCTTGCTTTAACTTTTAGAATTTTACTCACTTAATTTTTAATAAGATTATCTATATCACTTAATTGTTTTAGAAGATCTTCTAATTTATCTAATGGCACCATGTTAGGTCCATCTGATGGAGCATTATCTGGATCTTGATGGGTTTCAATAAAAACTCCTGCAACTCCAACTGCAACTGCAGCTCTTGCTAAATATTCAACAAATTCTCTTTGACCACCACTTTTTTCTCCAAGACCACCTGGTTGTTGCACTGAATGTGTTGCATCAAAAATTACTGGATAACCATTCTTAGCCATTATTGGTAACGACCTCATGTCAGAAACTAAAGTGTTGTACCCAAAACTTGCACCTCTTTCAGTTACTAATATTTTGTCATTTCCAGATTCTGAAATTTTCTTTGTTACATTAACCATATCCCATGGTGCAAGAAATTGACCTTTTTTTACATTAATAATTTTATTTGTTTTAGCTGCAGCAATTAACAGGTCTGTTTGTCTACATAAAAAAGCTGGGATTTGTAAAACATCAACATGTTTTGAAACGATTGCACATTGCTCAGCATTATGAATGTCTGTTAGGATAGGGATGTTTAATTCTTTTTTAATCTTATCAAAGACAGGTAAAGAAGCTTCTAATCCAGCTCCCCTTTTGCCTTTTAAACTTGTTCTGTTCGCTTTATCAAATGAAGTTTTATAAATAAATCCAAGACCAAATTTTGAGGTAATTTCCTTAATTTTTCCTGCCATATCCATTGCGTGTTGTTCACTTTCAAGCTGGCAAGGTCCAGAAATTATACAAATTTTATCATTGTTCGAAATGTCTATTTTTCCACAATTTACTTTAATGCTACTCATTTATGATTTTTTGATGCTTTGATAAAAGATGAGAATAAAGGATGCGGAGCAAAAGGTCTAGATTTAAATTCTGGATGAAATTGTACTCCAATAAACCAAGGATGATTTTTTAACTCAATGATCTCAGGTAAAAAACCATCAGGCGATAAACCAGAAAAACTCATTCCTTTTTTTTCAAATTTGTCTTTTAGATTGATGTTAACTTCATATCTGTGTCGGTGTCTTTCTTTGATAATCTTTTTTCCATAAATTTTCTTAATTTTAGAATTATTTTGTAATTTCGCATCATAAGAACCTAATCTCATTGTTCCACCTAGATTTTTATCAGTTCCTTTGATAGTTTTTCCATCTTTAATCCACTCATTTATTAATCCAATTACAGGTATACCATTTCTATCAAATTCACTCGAAGTTGCTTTTTTTAAATTTAATTGATTTCTCGCAAATTCTATAATTGCCATTTGCATTCCATAACATATCCCAAGAAAAGGAACTTTATTTTTTCTAGCATATTTTATTGACTCTATTTTTCCAGTTGTTCCTCGTTTACCAAAACCACCTGGTATTAATATACCTGAAATGTGTTGAAGTTTTGATTTAATCTCAGAAACTTTTAATTTTTCAGAGTCAATTCTTACTAAATTTACCTTTACATTATTTTGAATACCTCCATGAGTAAGAGCTTCATCTAAAGATTTATAAGCATCTTTTAACTCAACATATTTACCAATTATTGCAATATTCACCTGTTTTTTAGTTTGTAAAATAATTTTAGTTATTTTTTTCCATGGTTTAAGGTTTGCGGGTTTTTTTGATTTTAACTTAAAATAATTTAGAACTTGAATATCAAGTTTTTCTCTAAAAAAACTTATTGGTGCTTCATAAATTGTTCTCACATCAACTGTTTCAATTACATTTTTAATATCCACGTTGCAGAAAAGTGAGATTTTTTTACGATGCTCTAACGGGATAGGTCTTTCTGATCTACATATTATAATGTCAGGTTGAACACCTATGCTTCTCAATTCTTTAACAGAATGTTGGGTAGGTTTAGTTTTAATTTCATCTGAGGACTTTAAATAAGGTACTAAAGTAAGATGGATAAATAATGCATTTTTTTTTCCTATATCATTTGCAAATTGTCTTATGGCCTCTATAAATGGTAGACTCTCAATATCACCAACAATTCCACCAATTTCACAAATAACAAAATCTTCTTTCGACGAGTCATTCTTTATAAACTCTTTTATTCTATCAGTTATATGTGGAATAACTTGAACTGTTTTTCCGAGATATTTTCCTTCACGTTCTTTTTTTAATACATCATTATAAATTTTACCTGTTGTAATATTATCAGACTTCTTTGCAGATACTCCAGTAAATCTCTCATAATGCCCAAGATCCAAATCTGTTTCAGCACCATCATCAGTTACAAAAACCTCTCCGTGTTGAAATGGGCTCATTGTTCCAGGATCTACATTTAAATAAGGATCTAATTTCCTTAATCTAACTTTATACCCTCTCGATTGAAGTAAATAAGCCAGAGATGCAGAAGAGAGACCTTTTCCTAACGATGAAACCACGCCGCCCGTGACAAAAATAAATCGCGCCATGGAAGTATCTTATAGTGAATAAAAAAGAAAATTAAAAGTATTAATTATTATTTTCTGGAATAGCGGGAGTATCCTCTGCTTTTTCTTCAATAGTATCCAAAACAGATGATGTAGGTGTTAATTCTCCTCTAGATACAATTGTAAGTGCTAAACTACAAATTATGAATAAAGTGGCAACAACGGCTGTTGCTTTGGTCATAAAATTACCTGCTGATCTGGAAAACATAAAACTTTCCTGAGAAACTCCAATTCCTAAAGCACCACCCTCAGACTTTTGCATCAAAACTAATAACACCAATATTAATCCGAATATGATGTTCAAAATTAACAATATATTTTCCATGAGGGGTTAATTATATGTTTTTTTAATTATATCAATAAATTTTTTAGGATCTTGAGATGCCCCACCTATTAAGTAACCATCAATATTGTTAATAGATTTTAATTGATTAATATTTTTTGGATTTACTGAGCCACCATAAAGAACTTTGTAATTCTTTTTTTCTTTTTTAATAAAACTGATTGTCTTAAATAAGTCATCAGATTTTGATATAATTCCTGTACCAATTGACCAAACCGGTTCATATGCGATTATAATTTTTTTATTATTTTTAATATTTTTCAAACCTGCTTTAATCTGTTTACTTAAAACACTTTTGGTAATTTTTTTTCTTTTTGCTTTAAACGTCTCACCAATACAAAAAATTACATTCAGCCCAGACTTCAATGCACTTTTAATTTTAAGATTTATTAATTTATCAGTTTCACCAGATTGTCTATTTTCAGAGTGGCCAATAATAATATATTTAGCACCAACACTTTTTAACATGGAGGAATTGACTGAACCTGTAAAAGCACCATAAACATCCTGCTCATGACAATTTTGCGCACCAACTTCAATATTTGAACCTCTCAATTTTTTTGACATTGGCTCTATTAAAGTGCTAGGTGGGCAGTAAATTATTTTCAAAGACTTTCTTTTTTTGAAGTTTTTAAAAAATTTAACAACTCTATTCAGCGTATTTAACGAATTTAAAACACCAAACATTTTCCAATTGGCAATAAAATACATATATTTATTTGTCATGAGGCTTATTTTAATTTATAGGTTTGCTTTTTATAGATCAATAAATTTATAGTAATGATTAGTAGTTTAAGAAATTTTGCAAAAACTAAGTTTGCTGGTTTGTTAGTTTTTATAATGATAATTCCATTTGTATTTTGGGGTATGGGTGGAATGTTCAGTAGTGGTAATACTAACAATATTGCTAAAATTAATAATAATAGTATTTCCACTGAAGATTTTATTGATTACATAAATAAATCGGGAATCCCTGAAAAAACAATTAGAGAAAATTTAGAGCAAAACATTATTGAAGAAATGCTGTCTGGTTTAGTTTCTACTACTTTACTGGATCTAGAAATAAAAGATTTTGATCTGACAATTTCTGAAGTCACTTTATTAAAAAAGATAAAAGAAAATAAAAATTTTAGAGATGAAAATGGTGTTTTTCAAAGAATTAAATATGAAAAAT
>CACEKW010000017.1 GCA_902560185.1 uncultured Pelagibacteraceae bacterium
TAATATTTGGTTTAGTTTCCAATTATGGAAATAGAGTAAATAAAAACAAAACATTAAATATTTTATCCACCTTATCGATTTCAGGTTATGCAATTCCTGGAGTAATTTTAGCTGTTGCGTTCATAACCTTTATTGCATGGTTTGATGATAGTGTGATTAAAAATTTGGGTTTTGTTTCTATTAAAAAAGTTTTTATAGGATCAATTCTTGGATTAGTGCTTGTATACTTTATTAGATTTTATTCTCTTGCTTATAATGGAATTAAATCAGGCTATGAGAAAATTAATATTTCAGTTGATGAAACCTCATATTTACTTGGTTACTCAAAAAGAAAAACGTTTATGAATATCCATATTCCTTTTTTGAGAAATTCTTTGTTGTTTGTTGGAATATTAGTCTCTTTAGAAATAATAAGAGAACTACCAATTACTCTTATTTTAAGACCTTTTAATTTTGAAACTTTTGCAACAACAGCTTATATCTCTGCATCAGAGGATTTACTTGAGGCTGCTGCGGTACCTTCATTATTTTTGATTTTGATTGCAACTTTCTTCATAATTGTTACATCTAAATATATTTTAAGAGATAATAATGACTAAAAATTTTTTTGAAGTTAACAACGTTGATTTTAATGTAGGTAATAAAACTAAAGTTAAAAATGTTTCTTTTGCAATTGAAAATCAAGGTGACGTAATATGTCTTTTAGGTCCTTCAGGAATAGGGAAAACTACAATCTTGAGAACGATTGCGGGCCTTGAAAAATTAAAAAAGGGATCAATCATATTAAATGGAAAAACTTTATCGTCTGAAAATATTAACTTAGAGCCAGAGGAAAGAAATGTTTCACTTGCTTTTCAAGACAACAGTCTATTCCCACATTACACTATTGAAAAAAATATTTCGCTTGGTTCTGAAAGAAATAAGGAAAAAAAAGAGAAAAAAATTAGTTTAAAGGAAATAGTAGATTTATTAGACATATTTCACATTCTTAATAAATACCCGCATGAAATAAGTGCCGGTGAAGCTCAAAGAGCCTCATTAGCAAGATCATTGATAATGCAACCAGACTTGTTGTTACTTGATGAGCCATTATCTAATGTAGATCAAAGTTTTAAAGAAGAAATCCAAGTAAGATTAAAAAAAATTTTAAATAAATTAAAGATCACAACAATCATTGTTACACATGACTCTTATGAGGCATTTTATTTAGGATCTAAATGCGGAATAATTTTAAATCAAGAACTGAAACAATTTGATGATCCTTATAAGGTATATCATTTGCCAAATTCTATTGAAGTAGTCAATTTTTTAAATAGAGGAATTTTAGTTCCAGCAAAGGTGACTGGAAAAAATACTTTAGAAAATTGGGATTTAGGTACTATTGAAGGGAATTTTATAAAAGAGTATCCAGAAGGTGCCAATGTGCAACTATTACTTCAGCCAGAAGATTTAGAGCATGATGATACAAGTAATTTAAAACTTGAGGTAGTTGATCGAAAATTTAGAGGTACTAATTTTATTTATACTCTTAGAGCTCCAAGTAATACTTTAATTCCAGTATTTGTTCACTCACACCACATACATCAACATGAAGTGGATGAAAAATTTGGAATTAAAAGACCAATTCATATTGATCATATAGTTTGCTTCTAATAAAAACCTTTTAGATAATGAAAAGTAACTTTAAAGTTTTTTTAAAGGGAATTATTGATGTAAGTCCACTTATGATACCAGTGGTCCCATTTGGTTTGATATTTGGTGTATTGGCTATTGATATTGGATTTACTCCAATTGAAACAATGGCAATGTCTTTAATAATTTTTGGTGGCGCTTCGCAAATAGTGTTATTGCAATTATTTTCAGGAGGAGCTTCATCTTTAGTAATAATAAGTTCTGTTGGGGCTGTTAATTCAAGACATTTACTTTATGGTGCAGTGGTATCCGAACATCTATCGGATTTAAAATTAATTTGGAAAATTATTATTTCATACTTTTTAATTGATCAAGCTTTTGCAATTTCAAATGAATATTTAAAAAAGAATAAAGATAATAATAGATATTTTCACTTAGTGGGTGGGGGAGCTACTTGTTGGGTGATATGGCAATCAACAACATTTTTAGGAATTATACTTGGAGCAGCAATCCCAGAAAAACTCGGCCTAAGTTTTGCAGTTCCTTTAACTTTCTTAGCTTTATTAGTTAATGACTTTAGAAAATTTATAAATGTGATTGTAATAATTATTTCAGGGTTGGTTGCTACATTGGGATATAATTATATTCCTTTTAAAGCCTATGTCATAGTTGCCGCTTTTGCAGGACTATTTACCGCAATGATATTAACAATAAAAAACAAAAAAGTATGAGTAACTGGGCATTAATTTTATATTGTGGATTGATTACGTATCTAACAAGATTTTCCATGATAGCTTTAATCAAAAAGGAAATGTTTAATGATAGAATTAGAGAGATATTATCGTTTGTGCCATCAGCAATATTTCCTGCAATAATTTTTCCAGCAATTTTTATTAATGACAAAGGCTTGTTCGAAATAGATGATAATCCAAAGATATTAGCCGCAATAATTGCAATGGTTATTGGTATTTTCTCAAGGAGTATAATTGCGACAATATTTTCAGGATTAGCTTCTTATTGGTTTTTAATATTTGTTGTATAAATAATCATGAAAAAAATTTTAACTTTTTGTTTTCTTTTAATTGCACTCAATGTCAATGCGATGGAAAAGGAGACAACTTTTAAAAAAGAATTATTTGATAAAGCACAATCTGAAGGCAAAGTTGTAGTGGTGAGCTCTTGGATTAAGTATTGTATGTCCTGTGCTAGTCAAATGAAAGTTTTGCAAAAAGCAAAAAATGATTTTAAAAATATTGAATATTTTGCATTTGATGTCACCAACAAAGAAATTGCTAATTTCTTTAATGTACAATATCAAACCACACTTTTAATTTTTAAAGACAATAAAGAAGTTTATCGAAGTCTTGGAGAGACTTCTAAAGAACTAATCTATAAAGCTTTAAAATCCTCAATCTAAATAAATTTTTAAAACTTTAGATCAATCTTTTTGTAATTGTTTATAAACTGTATTCCGCCAATCATAATGTAGATCGGTAGAAGATACCTGTATAATTCTTTGTCTATCAAAATCTATAATTAATTGTTGACCTCCAAAACCATCCATTGCAAGAATAGTTTTGTGTTCTAATCCATATAGGTCAAAGTGAAACTGACCACCATAACTTGTTGCCATCTGTGATACAGACATATCAGTTCTTTTATTGTAATTTCTATCATAGTTTTTATCAATTCTGTTTTCATACATAGACTTTAAATACTTACCAATACAAGTATCATTATTCCAATGATTCATCATTGAGTAAGCAATTCTTAAATAATCGTATCTATCAGCAAAAAAAGTATAACGACCATATTCACCAGATGATCTATTTCCTTCTTTGTTTTTTCGTATTGATTTACCAAAATATACATTTCTTTTTACCTTTGCGTCTTCGGTAAATACTTTATGCAATAATTTATTCCAGTCATCACCTGTTTTGTAAATTACATAATTCATTATAACATTTGTAGTCATTGCTGAGTAATTATACTTTCTACCCTCTATCTTGCCTGTTGATGTGTTCCAAGCACCTTTTTCATCTATAATTGGTTTTGTATTTTTAAATTTTTTCATAATTCTTTTAATAGGTATTGTATTTACATTTACACCTTTGCCTTTGAAACCATTGTCGTCACCAAAATATCTATCACCAACTATATGTTCATCACCTGCAGTCATATTAAGTAAATTTAATAATATTTGATTTTCATATAAAGTATTTTCAACTGTTGGATAATCTATTCTACGATCAATTGGATCAATATAACCACCACAAATTGCATAACCTGTAACCAAAGATACTAAAGATTTACCAACTGAGTGAGAAGGCATATAACCATTTCTATATTTTGATTTCTTAAATTGATCAATCTTAATTACGCCGTCCTCAAATAGTATAAAAGATACCATACCATAGTCGCCGTTTTTTGATTTTTTCTTGTTAATCTGTTCTTCGACTACAGCAGATATTTCATTATTCATAATTGCTGACTTAAACTCAACTGCGTCTTGTGATTTTTTAATAGAATATTTATATAATTTATCAAAAGCGTATTTCTCATTTTTGTGATGACCAAATACAACACCAATCATCATAAAGAAAGTAAATACAATATATAATAACCAAATTTTTAACATATTTATTCTTATCTAATTTATAATGAACTAATATATCCTATGCTCATCTTAGATACCTAAATTTATATTTTTAGATACGTTGTAATCAATCTGAGCAGGTTTTTTTAAATTAAGATTATTCATGATTTCAATATATTCATCAACGCTGCTTACTTGTAATCTTGGATTTTGTTTTTTTTCTTTTCCAATCGTGCTTACTTTTTCACCTTTATAATCATGAGCAGGGTACAAAAGGGTTTCCTCAGGCAATTTTAAAAGTTTATTAAAAATTGAATTATAAGCATCTTTTGAACTACCATTTTGAAAGTCTGTTCGACCAGTCCCGTTAATTAGAAGTGTGTCACCTGAAAAAAGATAATTATCCATTAAAAAGCTATAGCTATCTGAAGTATGTCCGGGAGTATACATCGCTCTAATTTTCAGATTATCAAGATTAATATATTCATCATCTTTTACTTTAATTTCAACGGCATCTGCAGGAGTGTGTGCACCCATAATAGTAGAGCATTTAGTAATATCTTTGAGCTTAGATGCTCCTGTTACGTGATCAGCGTGAATATGAGTATCAATTACTTTTACTAATTTTAAATCTAATTTTTTAAGCAAATTTATATATTCACTAACATTTTCTATTACGGGATCTATAAGCAATGCTTCTCTACCTTCTCCAGATGAAATTAAATAAGTATATGTCGAAGATTTTGTATCGAATAATTGTTTGAAAATCATTTTAGTACAATAACATAATAGTACAAATTGACCCATTGTTAAAACATTTTAAAATATTATTTTTCAAATATGAAATTAATTAAAATTTTATTAATAACTTTATTTTTCAATACATTTGCCTACGCAGATAAAAACATGAAAATTGGCACAAAAGGTAAAGAGAGCGAAATTTCAAGAACAATTAAAGTTATAATGTATGACAACTATTATGAACCAAGTTCATTTCAAATTAAATCAGGCGAAACAATAAAATTTGAAGTTGAAAATGCAGGTATGCTTGTTCATGAATTTAATATTGCAAATAAAATGATGCACATGAAACATCAACCAGAAATGATGAAAATGGTTGAAAATGAAATTCTTTTAGCTGATTCCATTGATAAAGAAAAAATGAAAAAAATGGCAAAAATGGATAAAGCTATGGCCCATTCACATAGTAATAGTGTTTTACTTGAACCAAAACAAAAGGGTGAAATCATTTGGAAATTTGATAATGCAGTTAACATTGAAGTAGCTTGCAATGTTCCTGGCCATTATCAAGTTGGAATGATTGCTAAAGTTGATATAAATTAACTTAATGGACACAACTGCGAAGGCTAATTTTCATTGGTCATGCAAACATACTTGGAAAAGAAGTGCTAAAAATACCGCTTGGTGTTTATTGGGTTGTGCAATCGGAGATTTAGGTACAATTTTATTTTTTCAGCTAACAAAAATTCCATTTCCTGTTTTAGGAATTATGATTTTAGCAATCATTAATGGTTTGATTACAAGTATTATTTTAGAAACAATTATATTAATGAGACAAAGTTTTGATTTTTCTAAAGCTTTTAAAACTGCAATCGGAATGAGTTTTATATCAATGATAAGTATGGAAGTAGCTATGAACTTAACTGATTACTTTTTAACTGGTGGTGCAATATTAACATGGTGGGTTGTGCCAATTATGCTCTTAGCTGGTTTTTTAACTCCTTGGCCATATAATTATTGGCGATTAAAAAAATTTAATATTGCGTGTCATTAAAGAATTGGGACAATAAAACTTGGCTTTCATCAACTAGTTATATTAAATCTTTTAACAAATTCTTAATTAAAGAAACTAAACTCAATAAGCATTCAGCAATTTTAGATATTGGATGTGGCAGAGGTAAGATATTAGGAAATCTAACATCTAAGCTTAGATTGGCTTATAAGCCAATAGGTATTGATATTGAGCAACATAAAGATCGAGATAAAAGAATTATTTTTAATAAAACAGATGCAATAAGTTACTTAAAAAAAAATAGAAAAAAATTTGATTTAATTTTACTAAAACAAACAATTCATTTTTTACCACTTAAAGATATAAAAAAACTACTTTTGCTATGTATAAATAGCCTTAATTTTGGTGGTCGGATAGCAATATTTACCTTGGCCACATCTAAAAATGAAATTCCAACTTTTTTAAAAATGAAAAAAAAATTAAGTAAATCGCTTAAAAGAGATCAAAAGATACTGAGATATATAAATGCTTTATATCCTGGAAGTGTTTCGAAGACGTTTTCTTTCAAAGTAAAGATATCGAGAGAGAAATATGTAGAAATGATTAAAAATCGATACATTTCAACATTATTGCATTTAAGTAGTGCAGATATTTTAAAAGGGATAAACGAAATCAGCAGGAAATATAACAAAAGACTAAATTTTAGAGATAAATTAATTTGCCGAATTTTAAATAAGTAAATTCAATTTTCTTTTTTTGATAAAGGTAAACCAGTTGAGGAAAGTAAAGTTAAACATAGAGCAATTGACGATGTCAAACCAGGTGGGCTTGGTACTTTTTTTATTCAAGAAATAATGGATTCTATAAAGTTTAAAGAAGGTGATAAGCCTTGGATAAATAATCTAGTTTTGACAAAAAAACTCTAATTTTTACTCATTTTAAGCTTATACCTAATAGACTCCTAAAGAAAATTATTTAATTATATAATGTATTGTTTTTAGTTAAAATTTTTAATGAAAAAAACTTTTTTATTTTTTATATTTTTTTTTATCTTATTTAATTCACAATCATTTGGTGAATTATCATTTGTTCAGACAAAAGATGTTACGAGTGATACTCCTGGTGTTAGAGGAATAAACTTTAAACCTGATGGCAAGATAATGTATATCACAAGTCGTCTTGGAAATGAAAACGCATTTGTAGTTCAATATTCGCTTAGTACACCCTTTGATATAAGCACTGCAACAAGATCTTTTAGTGATGGAGACGGAACTCAACTAACATGTAGCACTAATATGAAATTACCACATGCAATAGAATTTAAGCCCGATGGTACAAAAATGTTTGTAGCTACTAATAAAGATTTCAGTGGAAATCCAGGTGTTGCTATTTTTCAATTTAAATTAAACACTGCGTGGGATTCATCAACATTGGTTTGTGAGAAAATATATGAAGTAACAGAAACTGGCGTATATGTAGAGAATCAACTGAGAACTCTGGCTTTCAAACCTGATGGCACAAGGATGTTTGTAGGTGGAAAGACGACAGATAAAATAAGACAATTTGATTTATCAAATGCTTGGGATCTGAGATCCGGAGTAACACCAGGAGAAATTTCTGGCTCATTAGCAACTTCAGATACTAGTATGAGAAATATTCAATTTAATTCAGATGGAACTGCACTTTATGTAGCTGGAGATACTAATGCCAGAATGAACAAATATACCTTGAGCACTGCTTATGATATCACAACTTTGTCCTCAACTTTTTCTACTTTCGATTTAGGTAGCAGAGTTGATGATATGCGAGGTTTTATTTTTGCTGCAAACTTTACAAAATTATTTGTTACAAGTGACAAAGAAACTGCAGCTACTACAGATAAGATCCATGAATACGACCTACAATGTGCTGGGACCATTGCCTGTACTGATCCATCTGCTAATGCTGATGTTAAAGCAATTATCGAAGCTAACGTAGAAATGTCAAAACGTGTGATAAGAAACAACACGCTTCCGATTTTTCATAGAATTGAGTGGCTTAGAAGACACAAAAATAAAGACAATCTCTCAAACTTAAATGCCAATATTGATTTTCAAAATCAAAAAGTTGCAAAACTAGTTAGTGCGTTTGACGCTTTTAAGAAAGAAAGAGATAGAACTTATAGAAGTGATGATTGGTTCGATTGGAGTGAGGGAAGATTTGTTATAGGAGAAAAAAATGTAAAAAATACATCCTCAAGGGATATTCAAAATTACGGAGTATCTTTTGGTACTGACAGAATTGATGAAGACGATAGAGATTTAATGTACGGATATGTTTTTCAATTTGGAAAGGACGATGTAGATATTGGAAGCCATGGATCTAATTTAAATACAAATACTTATAGCTTGGCTGCTTATCGTACAAAAATTAAAGATAATGATTATTTTAATGATAGTATTATTGGACTTAGCTTACTAGAAATTGATCATCTAAGAGTTATTAATGGCAACAAATTAGAGGGTAATAGAAATGGGCAACAAATATTTGGGTCAATAAATTTTGGGAAAAGAATCCACGAAAACGATATCAACTTAAATCCAGGTGTTAAGTTTGAAATTGGATATACCAAACTTAAACCATTTGATGAAAAAACAATTTTAGGTGGTAGTTTAGCTGATGCATTACATTATAGAGATCAAAATATTAAAACTGCAATAGCCACTATTGGAGTACTCTTTGATAAAACAGATAAAGGAGAGAAAGATAAGGAAATCATTAATCACCATGGAAGATTAGAATTTATTGCAGACTTAAGTCCATCATCTGATGCAGAATTTTATTATTTGAATAATCAAAGTACTATCTATGAATATGAATCTAATAATAGATCTAAATATAATTATAGAATTGGTTATGGTATTGATAGAACATCGATAACAGGTTGGTCGACAGTAGTTAACGTTGAGAGATTTGGTACGCGGGGAGGTTATTACGATGAGTTTTATTTCTCACTAGGATATGTTCCAATAAATGAGGTGAAATTTTCATTTGAAATGGACGAAACTATTAATACTAGTTTAAAATTTTCTCAAAAAATTGATAGTTTTGATTTTAAAATTTCTACTGAATATAATTTTTTTGTTGATAAACCAAATTACAGTACAGATCTGTTATTAAGTAATAGTTTTTAGAAATATTTAGTTACTTAAGGGGTTGCCCTTTTGCTCTCCAGCCAAAAGAGCTCCCTTAAGTCGCCTTGATGGCATTTAAGTCCGAATGGACTTTAAGTTTTTTGTTTTCGTTTTTATGAAATATAAAGCTACCCAGCTAAGTGTCAGGTGGCATTTGATTCATTAAAACTACCTCCTTAATTAGAAGTTAAATTTCAGCTAGGTTGTATTCAAGATATTTATTTGCAAATTAATTAAATATATTTCTTGAATACAACCTAACTATTTATTAGTCTTCCCACATCTTAAAAAAACTTCACTTAAAAATAGAAAATTAAAAATTGCATTGAGTTTTAATATCTATATTGTTTTATTATGAAATATGTAAAAGGATTAATTAACTTACTTGTAAGCTTAATTATCTCTACGATAATTATTTACGCTATAAATATTGCAGCAGGTTTTGCTGGAGCTGATTACACATTTAGTCATGGGGAAACATTTGTAATTTGGATATTAATGGCAATATTAGTTAACAATTGCTTTAACAAATAATCTATATATTAAATTTTCTTTTCAAGTGTTTAAGTTTTCCCTCAGTGCTATCATAATCTATATAGCAACCTTGTAAAAATCGATTACCTTCATTAGCATTATATTCGGTTCTGCCATGAAGAAGTCTATAGTTATCCATCATTAATAAATCACCAGGTTTTAATTTAAATTCAATTCTGAATTTTTCTGAGTTGTACATTTCTGATATTTTGTTTCTAGCTGCGTAATATAATTCTAATTTTTCCTTATCCATTAAGGGCACAAAATCTAATCGAGGACTAAATCTGACTTGTTTAAGTCTTTTGTTTTCATCAAGTTGGATCATCTCTGCCCAGTCTTCTAAAACAACATTATCATCGACAAATTGAAATCTAACTTTTATTTCGGTTAAAATTTGGAAAAAAGTTGGATGCTCTTTTTTTAATTCTTCCGTTACGGCAAGACCATCAACCAATGTGGATAAGCCACCACCAACTTCATTTTCGATGCAATGCAGCAATTGTATACAAGGTACTGGTTTTCTATAAGGATTGTCAGTGTGTGGTGCTAAAGGTAATGAAGTATAGGCAAGATCATTTGGATTTGGTTTTGATTTGACATTAAAAAACTCACCGAAATTTGTTGGTCTAATACTTCCGATTGAATTAGCGAAATTGACAATAAAGTTATCTTGGGTAGGAACATTTTCAAATATAACAAATCCATATTTGTAAAAGTCTAATAAAGACTCATACATTATTTTTTCCTCAAAAAAGTTTTTATTAAACTTATAAATATTGTTATTTTGAAAGTCTGATTTCCATGAAATTTTATTGATAAAGTATAATTCATTATCTTTCTCAAACTCTTTAAGTATATTTTCGATAACTAGTTTTGCGTATGCACCATCTTTAAAACATACCTCAAGAAATTTATCTGAAATATTCACTTTTGAAATTTCTGAGCTATTTTTAAGCATTGTTGGATCAAATAATCTTTGTTGAGTTTTTTGATCTAAAAAGTTCTCGCTATTCACCCGTTCTCTTAGCCAAAAAGGGTGGATTTCTTTTTTTGCACCCTGTTTTTCAAAAAACACTTTGTTATCAGTTAATTCTATTTTCATACAATAATAAGAGAATTATTTAAAATTTTACTTTAATCAATATAAATTAAATAGTAATAGTCCCATGTGTCAAAATTAAATTCATCAGATTTTAAAAGGTATTCTAAGTTTGTTGATGGCTTAGCTAGAAAACTTACTAAGTTTTATTATTCTAAACTTAATAGAACTTTTAAAGTCTCTAACAAATTAAGAGGCAAGGGATTCGATCCTGTTACAACCTCAGATAAAGCTTTTGAAAAATTTATCAGGAAAGAGATAGGAAAAAGGTTTCCTGATCACCAAGTCATAGGTGAGGAGTTTGGCAAAAAGAAAACTAAAAGTGATTTTACTTGGGTCATTGATCCAATCGATGGAACCAGATCTTATGTAATTGGTAATCCTACTTGGAGTAACTTAATTTCTTTGAATTATAAAGGCGACCCTGTAATTGGACTGGCAAATTATCCCGTTCTTAAAAAACATTATTTTAATGCCTCTGATAAAGTTGCATATGTTGTGGATCAAAGAAAAAAAAGAAAAATAAAAGTTAATAAAAAAATCTTATTTAAAAATATAAAGATGTCTGCTGCTTTTCATGGCATGTTATCTTTAAATAAACAAAAAAAAATACCCAAAATTTTAAAACTAATGCAGTTTCCTTGTGCAGATGCTCTTAGCTACTCACATCTTGCAGAAGGTAAAGTTGATGTGGTTATTCAATGTGGAAATAAAATTTGGGATATTCATCCTTTGATACCAATCATTAAAGCAGCTGGTGGAGTTGTTAGTACATGGAAAAATGCAAATGCGGTTAAAGGTGGAAATATTGTTGCTTCAGTTAATAACAATATTCATAATAAAATTTTAAAAATGCTTAGACCAATAACTAAGTAGTTTTACCAAGAGTATTTAAAAGAATTACACCAATAATAATTAGAGCTATCCCAATAATACCATAGAGATTTGGTATTTGATTATATTTAAACACGCCAAATAAAGTTACTGCAGTAATTGTTAGTCCTCCATACGTAGCATAGGTGAAACCTACAGGAATAATATTCATTGCTTTTGATAAACAAAAAATACAAGTAACTATTGATATTGCACAAAAAATTGTTGGGCCAAAATTGGTAAATCCGTTAGTAGATTTTAAAAAACCGTTTGAAGTAATGCCTAAGATAATTGCAAGTAGAAGAAATATATATCCAGATAAATTTGTCATAAATTTAATTTGTTTTACCAAGAAGATTAACTATTAACACTCCTGAAATAATTAAAGTTAAACCAACAATAGTGAAAACGTCTGGCATTTGATTAAATTTATATACCCCAACAATTGTTGTGGCGATAATACATAGACCTGCAAATGAGGCGTAAGTAATACCTACAGGAATAGTTTTCATAACAATTGATAATGTAAACATACAAGCAACTATTGTTATTGCTGTTAATAAGCTTGGTAATAATAATGTAAAACCATTAGCTCCTTTAGCAAAACCATTTGCTGCAGTCCCCAAAATTACTGCAAGTATAAGAACTATGTAGGCAATTATATTACTCACAATATAAAGAGTATTATTATTTGGTAATTTTATCTACAAATTTTTCTACTATTGGAGCTACAATTGTTGTGGCAACTAATGCAACAGGTAAGCTTACTGACCAAGCTTTAAAAAATCTCTTATAATAGAGTTCATCATAACCTGTATTGATATATGTAATTATAAGTGTCATGATCAAGCTCATGCCAAGACCCATAAAGAATATAAATATTAATTTTGAATATTTTTTTGGAAACATAAAAAATTATAAATCAAAAATTAAGAAATAAAAATAAATTACCCATAAAAAACAAGCTGCCATCGTTACAAAAATTATTGTTACTCCAGTAGCTGTCTCATTTTTATATTTTTTATTTACCTCTTTTCGCCATTTTTTTGGATAAAGTGGGATAGTCAATGCGTAAATGATTAAAAAAATATCAAGTGCAGTTATAATTATACTAAGAAAAAGTAATTGACTCACTTATTTTGGCATTGGAGTGGCGCCAGTCTCTAAACTTATAATTTTTCCATCTTTATATTTATAAACTGCCATTACTGCCTCAACATTCCCATCATTAAATGTAACTATTGAATGGTGAACTCCAATTTCATCATTTTCGTAGACCACTCTAGCTTTATCTTGGTTTATATCACCGCTCATTGCCCACTTTATAACATCTGCTTTTCCTATGGTTTTTCCTGACTTGTGCATTGTGAATTTAAAGTCATCATGTAAAAGTTCATTCATAATTGACTCATCTTTTTTATCAATTGCATTGGTATATTTCTCTAACATCGACATTTTGTACTCCTTTGTTGTTAAATATAAATTTTGTCACTAAAACCATAGATCATCACAGCACTAAGTATAGTCAAAACTAATGGAGCATAAATCCCCTCATCCGATGTTTTGTCTGTGTGTCCAAGTTTATTAATTTTTGTGTTATAAAAGCCAACAATAAATGCAGATAAGTTTTGCAAGAAGATCAAGTTAAAGAATGCCCATGTTGTCTCTAAACCATTAGGTCTTATAAAACCAACATAAATAGCCATAACTACGGAACCAAGAAATATTGATCCAAAAAATCTAACCATTCCTGCACCAGTATCGTCGATACCATATTTATCCAAAAAGGACTTTGTCTGGAAAACGCATCTAAATCCATAATAAGCAAATCCTATAAAATGGATTATAAAAACTGCTAAATAAAATATTCCATTAAATTTTTCTAACATTATTTAGTCTCCTTCACTAAATATTGGTCTTATCTCGTCCTTTATAGTTCCTTCTATGGCGACTTCTTTTAGTTGATCTAAAAGTTTTATATATTCAGGATCTGCCGACATGTTAGCGTCAGCTTCGTTATCACCTTCAAACATAGTTCCAATTAAAGTTTCTCTTATTGTTCTTGGATCTCCACCCATTTGAAAAGAAAAATAGACATCATGTTTAGGATAATGTTTTTTTCTGACTGCCGCTAAACCTTTTCCTATTTCCATTGCTTTTCCTAGGCCGTCATCTTTTACTCTCATTGTTCTAGTATAAATTACCTTCATTGTTTCTCCTCATTTGGTAAAAATTTAGGCATTTTTATTTAGCATTAAAATCTATAACATCATCTGTACACTCAACAAATTTATGAGGTTCATAGAAGTCGTTCATAGACTCTAATTGTTTATTAATTGCATCTGGATCAGTACCTTTCCACCAACAATACATTGTTAGATTGTCTCCAGGTGTATTCCAACTCATTTGACACTTTGCATTATCACTTGTCATTGCTTTAGTCATATCTTCCATAGACATTGAACCAGTAACTTCTATCATTTTAGCTTTTGCCTCTTTTGATTTAAAAGTGTGCGTGACTATATAGTTTTTCATTTTTCTCCTTTGTGTTTAGCTTTTAAATAAAGCAAGTGCTTCATTTAAAAGTTTTTCAGACTTAGCATGATCACCATTATTATGGGCATCCATACCTTGATCTTTAAGTTCTTGAGCTTTTTTAATCTTATCATCAATATTTTTAGCTAACATCGGACATGAACCTGCGTATGCTGAGCTCATAAATAAGATCAAACAAAGCGTTAACATTATTTTTTTCATTTATACTCCTTATAAATTTACTTCAGATAGCTCATATAATTTAGCACTCTCTACACATTCTGCGTAAATAGCCTTTGCAGTAGGGTTATTCCCAGTTACAAATTCTTTCATTCCAGCTTCATTATGAACATTAACTTTAAATAACATCCCACTTTTATCTGGAATCATGGCTCCAACAGTTTTTTCTGGATAGGCAACACTTTTTCTAACACCCATCCCTTCATCTGATTGCATCCAACCCATGAAAGTTTCTAATTTACCCTCTTTAAGCTTAAGAAGTACTAACATTTCTTTTTCCATTTTTTTCTCCTTTTTTATTAATATAAAGTTTGAACTACTTTTTTTACTCGTTCAGCTCCATTCGGAACTAAAGCTTCAACAAATGTATGACATTTTTCAGTTTTAGCTTGGTCGTATTTGGAGCCATAATGCTTATCAACTGCTTTATTTACTCCTTCATCCCATTCTTTTTCTGGAATACCAATTTCAAGAGCATACGTTTTTAAAACTTTTACTGTTGAAATAGATTTTTCTTTCATGCCATATTCAAATTTTTCACCAGATGGTAAAAAGTAATTTGCCATATAAATTCCAATACAATCCCAGGCTTTAGATTTATCATCCTTACTCATACCTGCATGTGCAGATGTAAAAATTAATAAGGATAGTATTACTGCTATATATTTCTTCATGACCCCTCGATGTTAATTAATATTATTCTAAAAATGTAACTGTTTTGTTACATGGCTGATATGCGATATTATAACCAGCTAGGTATTGGAAGGTTTTTTTCCTTTAAAAAAGATTTATTAAACATCTTTGAGTTGTATTTATCAGACTTATCACAAAGAATAGTTACAATAGTTTTTCCTGGGCCAAGTTCTTTTCCAAGTCTAATTGCACCTGCAATATTTACACCACAACTGGTTCCTAAACTTAAACCCTCATTTTGAATTAAATCATAAAGTATTGGTAAGGACTCTTCATCACTAATTGAATAAGCACCATCAATTTTTGCCTCAGCAAAATTTTTAGTTACTCGACTTGAACCAATTCCTTCAGTAATTGATCCTCCTTCAGCTTTTAATTCACCATTCGTAATATAATTATAAAGAGCAGAACCTGTCGGATCAGATAAATAAATTTTAACATCTTTATTTTTTTCTTTTAAAAATTTACTTACACCACCTATAGTTCCACCTGTTCCAGAAGCACAAACAAAACCATCTACTTTTCCGTCAGTTTGTTCCCAGATTTCTGGTCCTGTGGTTTCATAGTGACCTTTTGCATTGGCAGTGTTATCAAATTGATTAGCCCAAACTACACCATTATTATTTGTACTTTTTAATTCTTCAGCAAGACGACCTGCGACTTTTACATAATTACCATCATCTTTATATGGTTTGGGTGGTACCAACCTAAGATCTGCACCTATGTTTTTTAAAGTATCTTTTTTTTCTTGTGTTTGATTATCATTCATTACAATAATTGTTTTATAACCTAAAGAATTTCCTAAAAGACATAAACCAATTCCAGTATTTCCAGCAGTGCCTTCAACTACAATTCCCCCCTCTGAAATTAATTTTTTTTCCTGTGCATCTTTAATTAAAGCAAGAGCAGCTCTATCTTTAACTGATCCACCTGGATTAAGATATTCCGCTTTACCAAAAATATGACATCCTGTGATTTCAGAAGCTGCTTTTAATTTAATTAAAGGAGTATTTCCAATCGACTCAAGAAAGTTATTTTTAATTTGTGTCATTATCTTTATCTTTATCAGTAACCGCATAAGGTTGAAATCCTTTTGTGGCATCTCCAACTCTTGTGGCTGGAATTCCAACCATGATGGATTTTTCAGAAACATTTTTAGTAACCACTGCATTAGCACCTATTAAAGAATTTTTTCCAATAACAACTGGTCCTAAAATTTGAGCACCAGATCCAACTACGACGTTGTCTTCTAATGTTGGATGTCTCTTAACATTTCTTTGATCATTTGCATTAATACTTGGAGCAATCCCACCAAGCGTAACGTTGTGATAGATCGTGACGTTATCTCCTATCTCGGAGGTTTCACCAATTACAACTCCCATGCCATGATCAATAAATAAATTTTTTCCTATTTTTGCTTTTGGATGAATCTCTATACCAGTTAAGAATCTTGAAAATTGAGAAATGATTCTTGCAACTAAATCAAATTTGGCGATTGCAAAAAAGTTTGCAATTTTATGAAAAAAAATAGCTTTTACTCCGGGGTAGGTAAGAATCAAACTCACCTTTGATTTTGCCGCAGGGTCTCTGTCTATTATAGATTGTAAAAAATCATTCATTATTCTTTGCCAACTTGATTTAAAAAATTAATGCTTATATAGTTGTTTTGTTAAGTATTTAAAGGAGAAATTATGTATAAAAACACGAACTGCTTTCATTTAGCAATACCATGCGGTGATTTAGAGACAGCAAAAAAATTTTACAGCGAAACATTAGGCTGCAGATTGGACAATTCTGCTCAAGAGTGGGCTGATGTTGATTTTTGGGGAAATGAATTAACACTTCATGCAAGTGAACATAAATTAGATAATGAAAGACACGATGTCGACATGGGTAATGTTTCCGTACCTCACTTTGGTGTTCATTTATCTAGAAAAGATTTTGATACTTTAAAACAAAGATTAAAAGATAAAGGTGCAAAATACTATGATGAGCCTTACTTAAGATTTAAAGGCACAAAGTATGAGCAAGAAACTTTCTTTGTTAAAGACCCCAACGAAAATATTTTAGAAATTAAAACATTAACGGCAAATCCTGAATAATTTTTATTAAATTATTTTCAGGTGTGTTTTAATGAGTAGTAGAAGAAATCTATTAAAGATTATTGGTGTATCCTGTTTATCATGGATTTTGTATCCATATAAATTTGTACTTTCTGAAACCAAAAAAATAATCAATCAGAACCTTACTAGTAAACAAAAAGAAATTATGTTTAACGAAGGTACTGAGAGACCATTTACTAGTGAATTACTGCAAGAGAAAAGAAAAGGCTTTTATCATTGTGCCAATTGTGGAAACAAATTATTTTCCTCAGAGGCTAAATTTGATAGTGGCACTGGTTGGCCATCATTCAGTGAAGCGTTACCAGGAGCTTTTAAAACAAAAGTAGATTATTCATTTGGCATGAAAAGGATTGAGTATCATTGTGCTAAGTGTGGTGTTCATCATGGACATGTTTTTGACGATGGGCCAAGCTCAACTGGTAAAAGATTTTGTAATAATGGTCTTTGTTTATTGTTTATCCCTGAAACTTGATAATTATTTTTATTTTCTAAAGATTTAAAGTAAGTTCAAAAAATTCAAATATATACTTTATGGAATTTGCTTTATTAGGTTTTTTAACAGGGTTAAGCTTAATATTAGCCATCGGTGCTCAAAATGTTTTTGTTATAGAACAAGGTTTAAAAAAACAACATGTTTTTTTAGTTTGTTTAATTTGCTCTATTTCTGATTTTATTCTTATATTTTTAGGAATATTTCTTTTTCATTATTTTACCCAATATTTTACCCCAACAATTGAATTAGTATTTAATATTTTATTAGTCGTTTTTTTAATTCACTTTATATATTCAAAAATGAAATCTTTTAATTCTCAAGTAACGATAGATCAAAATTCTAATTTAAATGAAAAAAAAGACGTAATATTTAAAACTTTAGGATTTACCTTTTTAAATCCACACGTTTATTCAGATACTGTATTTTTTTTAGGGAATTTTGCTAAAAATCTCTTAATTATAGAAAAATATTTTTTTGGAATAGGGGCAACAATAGCCTCTTTTTTATTTTTCTTCTTAATTGGATATTTATCACAATATTTTTCTAAGTATTTGAATGATAAAAAAATATGGAAATATATAAATATTTTTATTATTTTGTTTATGTTTTTAATAACAGTATATGTATTCGGAGATGTATTAAAATTTTATACAAAATCATGAAAATATTAAAATTTTTATTAGTATTCTTTTTTTTTACTTTTCACGCGCACGCAAAAGAATTACCTAAAATCAATGCAAAATTCTATTTAGGAATGTACAAATCTTTTGATAAATTAACTTCTGTAGCAACCTCAAAATTTTATCCTGGTTATCCTTATAATACTTCGACTGATACTGAAAAAGAAAATCTAGGTTTTTTTTTAGGTTATAATTTTTATCTAGATAATTTATTATTAGGTATAGAAACAAGTTTTCAAGAAAATATTGGAAAAGATAATAATCCAGGTCCTAATTTAACTGGGGCTATTACATACGAGAAATTAAAAGAGATAAAATTAAATATTGGATACAATTTTAAAGATTTCGTTTTTTTTACTTATTTAGGGATTGGAGATGTTCACCCATCATGGACAGATTATCAAAATGATCCAACTTATGTTCGTGATTATTGGACTAGGGGATTTGGAGTTGATTATAAATTAAACGAAAATTATTTTATTGGCTTAAATTTTGATGAAACAACTTTTGATCTTAATTACTTGACCAGTTTTTATGCAGAGGAAGTTCATAAACAATCTATAAGAGCGAGATTTGGTTATTTATTTTAACTTGAATAGCCGTATTTTTTGAGCCTTACATCTCCAGTTCTGGCGTGAGCTTCCATTCCTTCGTATCTAGATATTCTCGCAGCAGCAGCACCAACTAGTTCAGTAGACTCTTTTGTCATTCTTTGAAAACTTAAAGTTTTAATAAATTTACCAACAAATAAACCTCCAGTGTATCTACCAGCACCTTTAGTTGGTAAAATATGATTTGTGCCTGAACATTTATCTCCATAGGCAACTGTAGTTTCTTCACCGACAAATAATGATCCATAATTTGTTAATCGTTCATGAAACCATTTTAAATTTTCTGTTTGAACTTCTAAATGCTCAGGAGCATATTCATCACTAATTTTTACAATCTCTTCGTCAGTGTCACAAAGAATGACTTCACCATAATCTCTCCAAGCTGCTTCTGCACTTGTTCTTGGAACCTCCGGTAAATCTGCAATTAATTCAGGAACTCTCTTCATAACTTTTTCAGCTAATTCTTTACTAGTTGTATACAGCCAACATGGAGAATTATAACCATGTTCTGCTTGACCTACCAAATCAACCGCAACTATTTCTGGATCTGCTTTTGCATCAGCAATAATTCCAATTTCAGTTGGACCTGCAAACAAATCAATACCCACTTTGCCATATAAAATTCTTTTTGCTTCAGCAACAAATTGGTTTCCTGGACCAACAATTATGTCTGCTGGAGGGTTTTTAAATAATCCATTAGTCATTGCAGCAATTGCAGGAACACCACCCAAGTTTAAAATTACATCTGCCCCACAAAGATCAGCAGTGTAGACAATAGTAGAGTGGGCACCAACACCTTCTTTTGGTGGACTACACGCAATGATATTTTTAACACCTGCAACTTTGGCTGTAGTAACGCTCATTACAGCAGAAGCGATATGAGCATATCTTCCTCCTGGTATGTAGCAACCCGCCGTATTAACCGGAACTAATTTTTGACCTGCATACAAACCATCAGATAATTCAACCTCAAAGTTTTGTCCGTAATTTTTAAGTTGAGCTTCAGCAAATTTTCTTACCCGATCAAATGAAAACTGAATATCATCTTTAGTTTTTTGATCTAAAGTTTTTTTAATTTCTTCAATTCTTTCTTTTGAAACAATGATTTCTCCATCATATTTGTCGAACTTTTTTGTTAAATCAATACAACCTTGTTCTTTTGAACTCTCAATATCTTTTAATAAATCTTGAACAATTCCTGTTGTTTTATTGTCATCGGTTGATGATGTTTTTGGAGATTTTTTTAAATAAGTGATTGTCATATTATTTGTTTATTATCGTTTGATTATTTAAGACAATTTTTATTTTATTGCAATCAAACAATTAATCTAAAGCAACAACAGCTGCTGCAATGGAAGCTAATCTTGCGGGTGCTTCATCCGAACGACTTGTTATTACGACTGGAACTTTACCTCCAACAACCACACCTGCCGCACACGCTCCACAAAAATATATAAGCATTTTTACTAAGCCATTTCCCGTTTCAACACTTGGAACCAGCAATACATCAGCCATACCAGCTACACTATTTTCTATTCCTTTGATAGCCGCAGATTTTTTTGAAATACTGTTATCAAATGCCAGTGGACCAAAAACATCTGCATTCAAATTTTCTTTTTTAGCTAAGTTAGTTAATTCCTCAGCTTCTTTAGAACTTGGAACACTATCTAAAACTTCCTCCGTAGCTGATAATATTGCTATCTTGGGTTTTTCAATACCGATTCTATTTGAAAAATTAATAACATTTTTAAGAATATGCAGTTTTGTTTTTACATTAGGTAAAACGTTTAATGCTCCATCCGTTATTATTAAAGGTTTATCCTCTTTCCCCAAAGTCATATGCCAAATATGGCTTAATCTCGTTTTTCCCAATAAATTGTATTCTCTTTTCAAAACTTCTTTCATTAGAACGTCAGTATGAATATGTCCTTTAACAATAATTCTAATTTTTTGTTCGCTTGCTAGTTTTGCAGCAATCGTTGCTGTATTATTTTCAACAGGTTCATGAATTATCTCATAATTTGAGATATCCCATTTAAGATCCTGGGCGCATTTATTAATTTCTTTTTCATCACCAATAAAAATTGGTTCAATTAGATTTTCTTTAACAGCATCTTGTACTGATTGCATAGGCAGAGGTTTTCCGGCATTAACAATTCCAGCTTTAACACCTTTCTTTTTATGAGCTACATTAAGTAAGTTATCAGGACAAATAATTTCTTTATTGGAAAGCATATTAATTTTTTAAATCTACTAAATCTTTTTGAATAATTTTTGACAATTTAATTTCTTTTTTTAGGTTCATTCTAAACCTTTTATCTTTATTTTGACCAGGATACATTATTTCTTTTACTCCTTTTATCTTAGGCAATTTTTTAATTGTTTTAATATTATTCTTAATTCTTGAAGTATAATTTTTGACAAATAAGTTTGTTTTAAATGTGATAAATAAATGTCCAATATT
>CACEKW010000018.1 GCA_902560185.1 uncultured Pelagibacteraceae bacterium
AGGATTTTGCTAATAAAGTTTTTGCAAAAGTTCAAAAAAATAATCGTACGAGATATGTTGCTCTTTGTGATCATTTAAAATCTGAGTATGACATTATTGTCAAAGATGTTATTCCAGAGGAAAATAAACCTTTTTCTAAAATTTATAACAAAAATAAAAAAGAACTTCTCTTGAGTGATTATAGTTCTCTTGAAACAAAAAAACTTCATGCAGCCGCACAAATTGCACAAGAGGGGGCAATTAAAGAAATTGAGGATTATTTAACTAAATTTACTTTTCCATCAGAAGAGTCTAAAAAATTAACTAAAATTGCTTTGCTTAATTATTGTGGTGCTGCAATATTAATGCCTTATAAACTTTTTCATTCAGAGTGTAAAAAACTTAAATACGATCTTGAGTTATTACAAAATACTTTTGCAACATCGTTTGAACAAGTAGCTCATAGAGTAACCTGTTTGCAAGATCCAAAACTACCTGGAATTCCATTTCATTTTTTAAGGGTAGATATGGCTGGAAATATTTCTAAAAGATTTTCTTTGTCTGGAATTGAAATTCCAAGATATGGAGGTGCGTGTCCAAGATGGAATGTTTATTCTGCATTTACAAGACCTGGAGTTATCCAAAGTGCTGTAAGTAAAATGACCAACGGAGAAAAATATGTTTGTATTGCACGAACTGTTGAAAAAGGGATTGGAAGATTTGGTAGAGCAAAAAGTATTTTGTCTATTGGGTTAGGTTGTGAAGCTAAATATGCTAAAGATTTTGTATATACTGAAAATGTTAACTTGAGTGAAAAGTCATCAGAAATTCCAATAGGTGTGTCATGTAGAACCTGCGATAGATTAGATTGTTCTCAAAGAGCTTTTCCTCCTTTACACAAAAAATTTGATGTCGACATAAATCTGAGAGGCGTTTCAGTTTATGTAGGTGATAAAAATTAAAGATATGCTTAAATTTATAATTCCTGCAGTCATATTCTTTTTAATTGTTCTTTTTTGGGAAAAGATTAATGAGAAAATTTACCAAAAATTTAAGGTTAAAATTAATTTAGTAATTTTAATTGCGGCCTTATTATTTGTATTATCAGTATTGATTTTATTATACTTTTAGTTCTGATGAAAAAAATTTTTATAATTTTTTTAATTGTTTTTTCATATTTAAATAATTCAATTGCAGATGAAAGAATTAAAAAACTAAATCAACTATTTGATGATTTAAAGACTCAAAATTACTCAGCCGCATATAAAGTTGAACAAGAAATTTGGCAAATATGGAGCACGCATCCAAATGATGAAAATTTGACAATATTATTAAATAAAGGATCAAGTTTAGTAAATGAATTAAAGTATAATCAAGCAATAGATATATTTTCTAAAGCAATAAATTTGGATCCATTATGGGCTGAGGCATGGAATAAACGTGCAACTGTATTCTATTTATCTGGTAATTTTGAAAAGTCGCAAAAAGATATTGATAAAGTTTTAGAATTAGAAAAAAGGCATTTCGGCGCTCTTGCTGGACAAGGTCTTGTAAATATTCAATTAAAAAATTATAATAAGGCAATTAAGAGTTATGAAAAAGCAAAAGAGATATATCCCACAATGAAATCACCAGATATGATGATAAATCAAATTAAAGAACTAATTAAAAAACAATCAATCTAAGATGATAGATTATATATTACCATTTTTAATACTTATAATGATTGTGGTATTCATTCATGAATACGGCCATTATTATTTTGCAAAAAGATATGGTGTTGCAGTAACTGATTTTTCAATTGGATTTGGAAAGGAAATATTTGGTTGGAATGATAAATCTGGAACCAGATGGAAAATTTGCTGGATACCTCTCGGTGGATATGTAAAATTTTTTGGAGATCGAAATGTTTTTTCACAAGCTGATCAAGAAAAATTAATAGAAAAATATAACGAAGAAGACAGGAAAAAATTATTTGTTTTAAAACCACTTTATCAAAGAGCTTTAATTGTTTTTGGTGGACCACTAGCAAACTTTTTACTAGCATTATTAATTTTCTTTTCTATTTATACTTTTGCAGGAAAAGATTTTACTCCTGCAATGATCAATGAGGTACAAAAAGATAGTCCTGCAATGATCGGTGGTTTGAAACAAAATGATATTATTTTAGAGATAGATGGAAATGAAGTTAAAAGTATTATGGATGTTTCTAAATTTATAACGTTATCAACAGATGATTTTATAGATTTTAAGGTTAAACGTTCATACGATGAAATATTATTAAAAGTTAAACCCAAAATGGTTTTAAGTGAAGATAATCTTGGAAATAAGATTAACAAAAGGATTGTCGGAATTAAATTAAGTGCTTACAACAACGAGATAAATCATGTAAAATTAGGACCTGCACAAGCTATATACCACGCAGCAAATGAGGTGTATTTCGTGAGCATATCCTCACTTAAATATATCGGTGCGATGATTTTTGGAAAAGCTGATACTTCACAACTTGGTGGACCCATTAGAATTGCTAAAATTTCAGGTCAAGTAGCAGAGTTTGGTTTGTTGGCTTTTGTTAGCATGATGGCTTACATTTCTATAAGTTTAGGATTAATTAATTTATTTCCGATACCAATGTTGGATGGAGGTCATTTAATGTTTTATGCTTTCGAAAAAGTGTTAGGACGCCCTTTATCACAAAAAACGCAAGAGGGTTTTTTTCGAATCGGGATGTTTTTGCTCTTAACTTTGATGATATTTACAACATTTAATGATCTTAAAGATCTTGGCTTATTTAGTTAATATATTTAAAGTCTTTAAATAACCCTTTAAAATAGAGGTTTTTTCACTACACTAGATATTGTGTATAACTTTGAGCCAGATACTAAAAAAAGGCTTGATTTATCAATACTTTTGATAAAGATAGTAAATAACCTAATAAAACCGGAGCTAAAATGAATAAAAAACAACTAGTTGTCAAATTATCAGGTGCTTTAAACCTAAGTAAAGCTGATGCTGAGAGAACTTTTGACACGATTACCAACACTATTTTAGATGCACTAAAAGCTGATGATTCAGTTAAAATTGCAGGATTTGGTACATATAAAGTGGCTAAGAGAAAAGCGAGAGTTGGAAGAAACCCTAGAACTGGTGAGCAAATTCAAATTGCTGCATCGCAAAAGGTTAAATTCTTACCTGCCAAAGCTTTAAAAGAAGTATTCAATAAATAGTTAATTTTGCAGCCTTAACGTCAAAAAGCGTTAAGGCTGTTTCTATATGCAAAATCTGCATACCCAATTTTCATAATCAGCGTTAGTTTTTGGGAATTATTAAAATACAAGCACTCTCTATAACAGGGAGGTCTTATGACTAAATTAATAAAAAAAATAAGTGCGCCACTTATTAGTTTAATTTTTTTATTGAACATGAGTAGTGCAGGTATGGCAGATACAACAGTTTCTGCTGAAGTAGGTTTTATTTTTAATACCTTATTATTTTTGATTTGTGGATTTCTAGTAATGTTCATGGCATGTGGTTTTGCTATGCTAGAGTCTGGAATGGTTACATCAAAAAGTGTATCCGTTATTTGTGCAAAAAATATAGGGTTATTCTCAATTGCAGGTATAATGTTCTGGCTTGTAGGTTATAACTTAGCCTATGGTATCAGTCCTGGTGGATATATTGGAAAATTTATTCCATGGGCAGATGGCAGTAAAATAGATACAGGTTATTCCGATGGTTCAGATTGGTATTTCCAAATGGTATTCTGTGCAACTACTGTTTCAATCGTATCAGGTACAATGGCTGAAAGAATTAAATTATGGCCATTCTTTACATTTGCTGCAGTTCTATCAGGAATTATTTATCCAATCGTGATGGGTTGGCAGTGGGGTGGAGGCTGGTTAGCAGAGTTAGGATTTTCTGATTTTGCTGGTTCAACTTTAGTACACTCAACTGGTGGTGCAGCTGCTTTAGCTGGTGCAATGATAATTGGTCCAAGATTAGGAAGATTTACTAAATCTGGGGCTCCAGCACCGCTTAAACCGTTTGCAGCATCTTCGATACCATTAGTAACAATTGGAGTATTTATTTTATGGCTAGGTTGGTTTGGATTTAATGGTGGTTCGCAATTAGCATTGGGAACAGCAACTGATGCAATCGCTGTATCTAAAATATTTATTAACACATTCCTTGCTGGTGCAGGTGGTGTTATGGGTGCAGCAGTTATAACAAGATTGCATTTTGGTAAAACTGACGTAGTTCAAATGTTAAATGGATGTATCGGTGGTTTGGTTGCTGTAACTGCAGAACCATTATTACCATCACCATTTGCTGCAATTTTAATTGGTGCTGTAGGTGGATTAATCGTAGTATATGGTACTAAACTATTATTCTCATTAAAAATTGATGATGTAGTTGGTGCCATTCCTGCCCACTTATTTGCGGGAATTTGGGGTACGTTAATTGTACCTGCAACAAATTCTGGTGCAAATTTTAGTACTCAGTTGATCGGTGTATTATCAGTAAACATATTTGTGTTTATTGTAGCTTACATAGTGTTTAGCGCTATTAAAGCAACAATTGGCCTAAGGTTAAGTAAAGAAGGTGAAACCAAAGGTACTGATGTCACTGAAACTGGCGTGATTGCATATGCAATACGTGACTAATTGTTAACAATAAGGGACTCTTCGCTCTCTGTGTATCTCCGCGATTACTCATCGAAGGGTCCCTAAAATTCTCTCTTAAAGTTAGTTAAACGAAAAAAAAGCCCCTCCCTCAAGGGGCTTTTTTTATTTTCATAAAACTTTAATGATTACAAATTTTTAATAATCTGATTAAACACTTCATCGGGCTTAAGATTCTTCATCCCTTTTCTATCCCTATGCCAGACGTTATCTATATAATCCTTTGGAACTATTGGAATAATTTTACTATATTTTAGCTCACTAACTGGGTCATTAGCTATTAATCCAAATGACTTAATTCCAAGGGCTGCTGCAAGATTTAATGGACCTGAATTATTTCCAAGAAAAAAATCTGAATTTTTAATTGCTAATATTACTCCTTGTAGATCTTTATTAGAACAATCGATAAAATAATTTTTATTAGACTCAGTAATTATTTTTTTTGCAATATGAGATTTTTCAGGGCTACAAACAAGATATATGTAATCAAATAATTTTTTTTCGAACAAAAGATCGGCAAGTTTGATAAAATCTTCCTCATACCACATTTTGTAATCTTCAAAAGAATCGACCCCAAAAGCAATTTTCTTTCCATTAACAAGAAGGTTCGAATTGTTTTTTTTGAGACTCTCAACATCAATTTCCAAATTTGGATATTTATTCTCTATAGTTATCGAATTAATCTTAAGCAGTTTTTGAGATCTTTCTGAATAATTCAACTTTAAATCCTCCTCATTAAGAAAATTTTTAACAGTAAGCCATTTCTTTTGGTTTTTAAATCCTGGTCCAATAATATTCTTAATTTTTGCTATTTTAGCTGCGATGGCAGGTTTATTGACTTTATCTAATATATAAACAAAGTCATATCTCTCAGATTTAAATACTTTTATTAATTTGAATACATCAACCCAATAAAATAAACCCTTTCTGAAATCATTATAAAAAATTTGATTTATATGCTTTAGGTCTTTAAGAATATTTCGGGCTTGAGTTTTTTCTCTGACAACTAAATCTATATTTGTTTGATGATGTTGACTAATAGCTTTTATGTAGGGTAATTGCCAGATTAAATCACCTAATTTATGATGAGTATAAACGATACAAATTTTATTCATTTTTATTTATGTGATTTCAAAAAAAACTATATAATAAATTTAGTTCTATGAATATAAAATCGTCAAAAACATTAGTCACAGAAGCTTTAAGCGAAATTAAAACAATTTCACCAGACGAAGCATTATCAATGATGAATGAAGATAAATGTAATCTAATTGATATTAGAGATATAAGAGAACTTGAAAGAGATGGGCGAGTTGAAAATTCAAATCATATTCCGCGAGGCATGTTAGAATTTTGGTTAGATCCTGATAGTCCATATTTTAAAGATGGTAAATTAGATATGAATAAAGAAATGGTTCTTTTCTGTGCTGGCGGTATGAGATCAGCATTGGCTGCAAAAACTCTTAAAGATATGGGGTTTGAAAAAGTTTCACACATTGATGGTGGGTTTGGAGCTATTAGAAATAGTAAATTTAAGATTGTTTAAGAAACACACTCTTCTAAAGCATATTCAAGTCTATCTTGTCCCCAAAAAAGTTTATTGTTGACTATGAAGGTTGGGGCACCGAATACATCATTTTGAAAAGCTTTGTCAGTTAAACTTTTTAATTCGTCTTTTACTTTTTGATTACTTATATCTTCAAAAAATTTTTTTTTATCAATTTTACAATTATCTAAAATTTCGTTTACGTTAGCTTCGATTGATATATCTATATTATTTTTCCAATAGGCATCAAAACAAATATCAAAGTATTCACTTTTTTTATTTACATCAATTGAAATAAATCCTCTCATTAAATAAAGGGTATTAATCGGAAATTTTTCGTTCCATTTAAAAGATATATTATTTTTGTTAGCTATAATTTCGCAATCATTCTTCATATTTTTCATTTTTCGTTCATTAAAAGCAGGAGCAGTTATGTTACCTAACTTATGTAAACCACCTAGCAAAATAGGTTTATAATTAAAATCGACCCCATTTTTATTCTGCATTGATTTAATTTTTTTATAGGCAATGTAAGAATATGGACTAATAAAATCGAAGTAAAAATCGATGATTTTACTCATATAGGTTAATACTTTTTGCGTAAAATATTCTAATCAGCCAATAAATAAAGATGCCTAAAGGACCAATTAAATAAGTGATTATTAGTGGGATGCCAACAAGAACCTTATTTATAAAAAACTTTTGTGAGTCTCTTACAATCCAGCCACCGACGAATAAATTAATTGATACAAAGTGGATCCAAAATAACATTAAAAAAATATTACTTGAAAACAAACCTGATAAATTACTAATACTTAAATATAATTCAAAATTACTATCGAAATCATAAGCACTTAAATAAGCTTTATAAAGCACAAATATGTAAGCACCTCCTAATAATGTGATTGGAAAAATAGAAGTAACAAAATATTTTGTAAAGTTTGATTGTGGAAAAAATATTAATACTAACCAAAAAGGCAAAACTCCTAAATTCACCCAGAAGTAGAGAATTTCAATTGTAAAGTAAGCATAAATTTGTTCGATCATTTTAAATTATATTATATTAGATCTTACAATGATTCCTATAAGAAATAAGAGAAAAACATTACAGGTGACTGTAGATGAAATGAGAAATTTTGCTTTAGCATATGTTGAAAAATATGCCCCATCTAAACAACAATTAAGAACATATTTACTAAAAAAATATCTCAAATTATCTGTTCCAAATGTAAAAAAACAGGATGTGACAAATTTAATTGATATTGTTTTATCTGATTTAGAAAAAAATAAATTTATCAATGATAAATTTTATTCTGAAAGTAAAGCCAAAAGTATGATCCGAAGAGGAAGTTCGATTAATAAAATCAGAAATTACTTAATTAGCAAAGGTGTTAATGATGAATTTATAAAAGACACAGTCAATAAAATTAATGAAGATAATTCAGATCAAGATTTTTTTTCGGCAATTAAAATTTGTAAAAAGAAAAGAATTGGACCCGCTAGGATAGATGACAATAGACCCCTTTTTTATAAAAAGGATATCTCTTTATTGGCGAGAAATGGCTTCGATTTTGAGACATCAAAAAAAGTTATGGAATTAAAAAAAGATGATTATTTAAAAATAATCAAACTACTTTGATTTTTTTTTCTTTTCATCTTCAACTAATTGATTGATTTTATTTCTGATATAATTTTTGACATATACAAATACTAATAAGCCAAAAATAGATACCGATACAATAATTATTAGTATTATTCTTAATTGCTCATCCATATTAGATATTTTTATTTTTTAAGATTAAACTTGGATTCTTAAAATTTTTCTTTCCATATTTAATTTCTTTGCCTTCAAAATCTGTAATTATTCCTCCAGCATGTTGTAAAATTGCATGACCAGCCGCTATATCCCATTCACAAGCTCTAGGCTCCGCCACATATCCATCATATTCGCCAGCAGCGATTACACAAAATTTAAGAGAACTTTTCATTCTTACATATTTCTTTACATTAAATTTTTTATGTAATTTTTCTATTTCAGGTTTAATATTGTTTGAATAGGATACAAATTTCACATCATTTTTATCAAAATTTTCAGAACAATTTAAATTCTTGGTTTCACCATTTGTTAACTCATAGGCATTATTTGGACCATAGGAGTAAAACATTCTTTTTTTTGAAGGGGCATAAATCAATCCAGCTACTGGATTTTTGTTAATTATTAATCCAGCATTAATTGTAAATTCCTCTAGATTATTTATGTAGTCGTAGGTGCCATCTATAGGGTCAATTAGCCAAAAGTTTTCAAGATTGTTTATTGATTTATTATCAGAGGTCTCTTCTGAAATGATGGGAAGTTCAGGTGTTAATTCTTTAATTTTTTGAGTAACAATTTTATTAACTTCTAAATCTCCATTACTAACAGGGGTATTATCGGTTTTAATTTTTTTTATAAGTCCTTGTTTTCTTAAATCTAAAGAAATTTTTCCTGCATGAATAAATGTATAAATTAGATTTTCGACAATCTCTTTTAAATTCAAATTATTCATTGATCTTTATTAATTCTATATTTTTAGTATTTATTACTTTTTTTCCAACATTTTCAAAATTAACTGTCACTTTTTCTTTTATAATTGATTGAACTTGACCTATACCCCAGTTTTTATTAGAGGGATTGATAACTTTGTCTCCTGGTTCAAAATCTAATATCATTTAATTTAACTTATATTAGAAATAAGTATAAATACCATCAAATGAATAAAGAATTAAATTCAATAGGATTAAACAAAAAACCATCAGATACAAAAGTAGTTGTAGCAATGTCTGGAGGTGTAGATTCATCTACTGTCGCAGGCATGATGAAAAAAGAAGGATATGAGGTAATTGGTATTACTTTAAAACTTTATGATGATGCAAAGCAGGTTGCAGAGTCAAAGCAATGTTGTTCTGGTCAAGATATCATGGATGCAAAAAGAGTTGCTCAAAAATTAGATATAGAACATAAAATTTTATATTATCAAAATAAGTTCAAGCAAGGAGTTATAGATAATTTTGTTGATAGTTACTTAAAAGGTGAAACTCCAATACCTTGTGTTCAATGTAATCAAACAGTTAAATTTAAGGATTTATTTGAAGTTTCAAAAGATTTAAACGCTGATGCTTTAATCACTGGGCATTATGTGAAAAGTGTTACTTCAAATAATAATACAAATATGTACAGAGCTATCGACGAAAATAGAGATCAAAGTTATTTTCTTTTCAATACTACTAGAGAACAACTTGATTATTTAAGGTTTCCATTAGGTGGTCTTCATAAAAATGAAACACGTGAAATTGCCAAAAAACTAGACCTTAATGTTGCTGATAAACCGGACAGCCAGGATATATGTTTTGTACCTGGTGGAGATTATGCATCAGTAATTCAAAAATTTAGACCAGACTCATTTAAAAAAGGAAATATTAAAGATCTTGAAGGTAATGTTATTGGTATTCATGATGGAATTATAAATTTTACTATTGGCCAAAGAAAAGGAATAAAAGTTTCTGATAAAGAAGCTTTATACGTTATTAAAATAAATTCTGAGAAAAATGAAATAATTGTTGGACCAAAAGAATATTTAGGAAAGAAAGATATTTTATTAAAAGATGTTAATTTACTTGCAAATGAACAAGAATTTAAATCCAGCATTTTTGTAAAAGTTAGATCTACTGGTAAATTGCTTAAAGCAAACGTTAACCTAAGTGATCAAAATGGTGCGAATGTAAACCTTGAAAGTCCTGAAGATGGAATATCACCAGGCCAGGCATGTGTTTTCTATAATAAAGATGCTTTGGGTTATAAAGTATTAGGAGGCGGCTGGATAAAAGAATAAGCTATTTTTTCTTATTTTTTTTTCTAGCTCTTCTTTTTTTCGACCCCATTTTTCTTCGGCCTCTATGTTTCTTTGGGTAACTCATTAAATCCTTTTCATTAATTTATTGAATTTTTGATATGGATATAGCATTGTCCTTTAATCATATCAATTTTTTTATGGGTAAATCTTTTAAGACATTTTTAAAACACACTGCAAAAGATTTTCATAATCAATCAGTAAATCCACCAGTGGTTAGAGCATCGACAATTATTTTTAAGTCTATGCAACATATAAGAAAAACTCAAAAAAAAGCTCTACGAAATCCAACAGGTGGTCATTTTGATTACGGCAGACAAGGGACTTCTACTACTTATATATTACAAAAAATTTTAACAAAACTTGAAGAAAGTTATCATGTTTTTACGACACCAACAGGTTTTGGCTCCGTTTTTTTAGCAATATTCAGCGTTGTTAGACCTGGAGATGAAATGTTAGTTGCAGATCCAGTTTACAGCCCTACAAGAATTTTAACTGAAGATTATCTAAAAGATTTTAATATAAAGACAGTTTTTTATAATCCGCATGACCTCAATACATTAAAAAACAATATTACAAAGAAAACAAAATTGATTTTTGTTGAAAATCCTGGAAGTAATACTTTTGATTTTCAAGACTTGGGTAAAATTATTTCGATTGCAAGAAAACATAAGCTATACACTGCAATTGATAATACTTGGGGTACCCCTTATTACTTAAAACCAATTAAACTTGGTTTTGATATGTCAATTGTCTCTGCAACTAAATATTATTCCGGACATTCAGATGTTATGGGTGGAAGTTTGGCAGTAAATAAAAGAGTATTTTCTAAAGTTAAAGCAGCAGAAAAAATTACAGGTCTTAGATTAGGACCTGATGATGCTTATTTAATAACTAGAGGATTAAGAACTTTAGATGTGAGATTAGACAGACATAGAGAAAATGCTAAAAAAGTTGCAGCATTTTTATCAAAAAATAAAAGAATTAAATTGTTATATCCTTTCAAAAAAAATTCACAAAATTTTAGAATGTGGAAAAAATATTATTCTGGAGCGTCAGGTTTAATGGGATTAAAGATAAAAGCTAAGAATATTAATTCTGTTCGAAAGTTTGTTAATTCACTGAAATTGTTTGGCTATGGCTATAGTTGGGGTGGATTTGAGAGTTTAGCGCTTCATCAAGAATTTAGAGAAACTGGTAAAAGAAAATATATGAACTTACCAAAAGATGAACATTTAGTAAGATTACATATAGGTCTTGAAGATCCTAATGATTTGATTGCTGATATCAAACAAGCTTTAAGACATTTAAGATGAGTTCTGAAAAATTTTTTCGTTCAAAAACAGCGGTAGTAACTTTATTTGCTGCATGCTTTGTTGTTTTGATTTCTTTGGGTGTCAGACAAACATTTGGTTTGTTCTTTATGGACTTCAACGAGAGTTTAAAGATAAGCAACACCGCATTTGGTTTTGCAATCGGGATGCAGATGTTGATGTGGGGTATAACAGGTCCTATCTTCGGAGCTATAGCAGATAAATACGGAGGACATATAGCTATAATTGGAGCATTTATTTTTTATACTTTAGGCGTTTACTTTTTATACACGGGTCCAAATACTGGAATATTTTTTCAAATCCATATGGGTTTATTAATCGGAATAGGTCTTGGTGGAACAGCAATAAGTATTCCTATGTCAGTTGTGGGGAAACATTTTCCATTATCTACAAGAACGATTGCAATGAGTTTTGTTACTGCTGTTGGATCATTTGGTTACTTTCTTTCACCAATTTTTACTAATTTTTCTCTCACAGAGTTTGGTTGGAACTACACATTATTTGTTTTTTGCTTATTTTTGTTATCCGGTTTAGTTGCAGCATATTTTGTGAGATCTCCATCTAAAACGGAAAGTGTCGAAAAAACTTCAGATCAATCTTTCAAGGAAGCTCTCTCAGAAGCTTTTAAAACTAAAAGTTATGTTTTACTTGTATCAGGGTTTTTTGTATGTGGTTTTCATATAACTTTGGTTGGAACGCATGTACCTAAATATGTAATAGATAGAGGACTTGAGGATTGGACTGCAGCAGCAATTTTATCTTTGATCGGTTTATTTAATATTTTTGGCTCACTATTAAGTGGCTATCTCTCTGCAAAAATGAGTAAGAAAATTATCCTAAGTGCAATTTACTTTTTAAGAGGTGTTTCTATAATTTTTTTTATATTTATGCCCGCAAGTAATATTAATGCATTTTTATTTGGTGCAAGTTTTGGTTTTTTATGGTTATCGACAGTGCCTGCAACAAGTGGAATTGTAGCTCACTTGTTTGGGACAAAGTATTTAGGTCTTCTGTATGGAATTGTTTTTTTAAGTCACCAAGTTGGATCTTTTTTTGGCGCTTATTTAGGAGGTTTATTTTATGATCTATATGGGTCATATGATTATGCGTGGTATTTAGCAATTGCATTATCAGTTTTTGCAGCAATAATTCATCTACCAATTAGAGAAGAACCAGTTTTAAGATTAAAAACAGAATAATTTGAACAGATTAAATCAATTAACAGAGATACATCAGTCAGGAAAACCCTACATTATTTATAAATCTAAAAAAGGATTTAATCTTTATACTAATTTTTCAAAAAAAATTATTTTAAATAATAAAAATATTAAAAGTTTTTTAACTAAAAAAAATAAAAAGAAATCAAAAGATACTGACCTTTTTATTGGTTTCTTTGGATACGAGTTATTGAATAATCTGATTGATGTTAAAATCCCAAAACAAAATAATTTAAATTTTCCCAAAGGTATTTTCTATAAACCAGAAAAAAAGATCAAACTAAGTAACAAGTTGAATTATGATTTTGAAAATTTTAAATCAGGCAATTTTAAAATAAATATTAATAGAAAAAATTATACAAAAATATTCAATAAATTTAAAAAAAAAATAAAAAGTGGTGAAACATATCAAATTAAAATTTGCACCAAATATAAAACAAAGTCGAAAATTAATCCGTTAGATTTTTTTTCGAGGTTGTCTAATACTAACCTAGCTCCTGAGGCTTTTATGATTAAAGATTATAATTATTCAATAATTAGTTGTTCCCCAGAAACTTTAATTACAAAAAAGGGGAGTGATATATCTACAAAACCAATAGCTGGAACTGTAAAAAAAACGAGGCATTTAAATAAAATGAAGGCATTAAATTATTTTAGAAAAAATTTAAAAGAAACCAAAGAGCACAACATGATTGTTGATATGGAAAGAAATGATTTATCAAGAATTTGCAAAGTGGGTACTGTAAAATTATCTAAACAAAAAATCGTAGAAGAATATAAAGATCTTTTTCATTACGTTAGCCTCATCAAGGGAAAATTAAAAAAAGATATAAATAATTTTGAAATAATTAAAGCAATGATGCCTGGCGGATCAGTTATTGGGTGTCCAAAGATAAATACGCTTAATCTTTTAAATAATCAGGAAAAAGAAAACAGGAATATTTATACAGGTAGTTTTGGCTACATAAAATTCAATGGTGATATGAGATTTAACATAATTATACGTTCAATTTTAAATTTTAAAAACATATCTGAAATTTCAGTTGCTTCAGGTGTTGTCGTCGATAGTAATGCCAATCATGAATTCAATGAGAATTTTCTTAAAGCTAAAGCATTAATAGATTTATTTAAATGATTTATGTAATTGATCATAACGACTCCTTTACTCACAATGTAGTTCATCAATTTGCTTTGTTTGATAAAGTTGAGTGCGATAACTATGATAAAATTAACGAAAATAAAATTAAGCAAGCATCTACAATAATTTTTTCACCCGGTCCAGGTAATCCAAAAAATTATCCAATCACTTCAAAGATTTATAAAAAATATAAAGGTAAAAAGAAAATCATAGGAATTTGTTTAGGATTTCAACATATTCTATTTTGTGAAGGTGCAAAAATTGTTGAACAAAAAAAAATTTATCATGGTTTTCAATCAAATATAAAAGTAATCACCAATAAATCTTTATTTAAAAAAGGAAAAATATTTAAAGTTGGCAGATATCATTCTTTAAAATTAAAAGAACCTTTCAAATCTAATAATTTTGAGATAACTATGAGATGTTTAAATTCAAAAGTTGCAATGGCATTTGAAAATCAAAAGGAAAAAATTTATGGATTTCAATTTCACCCAGAATCTTTTTTAACTATCAATGGTAACCTACTTATTAAAAAAATCTTATCAGCTTAAAGACTTAAAACAGATAGAATTCCAAGATCTTTGGGATGATCATGGAATTTTTACAACGATGTGGATCTTTGGCAAACCTGCAAAAATTTTATTTTTTGACAATCATTTAAAAAACTTAATTTTATCACTAAAAAAATATCAAATTAAAAAGAAATCATTAAAGTCGGATATTTTAAAAATAATAAATAAAAATTTATCCAAAAAGAGAAAATATAACCATCTATTGAGAATTGC
>CACEKW010000019.1 GCA_902560185.1 uncultured Pelagibacteraceae bacterium
AAGATTTATCAATTTTTTTTACCGATAATATTTTACCTACAGCATCAACATGTCCTTGGCAAATATGACCTGAAATTTTTTGACCATATTTAAGAGGAAGTTCTAGATTAATTTTATCATTCAACTTTATGTATCTAAATTTCGATCTTTTTATAGTTTCATTAGATAAATAAAATTCCATAATCTTTTTTTTAATCGAAATGAGAGTAAGACAAACACCATCACAAGCTACAGAAACACCTATATCTTTTAAACCTAGTTTTAGATTAGATTTTACAAAAATATTTATTCCTTTTGGTCTTTTAATTATTTTTGTTATTAAACCTTTGTTGAAAATAATTCCATTAAACATTTTAATTTTTGTAAATAGTTAATTTATCGGTTGCTAATTTTGAGTTAATTATATGTTTATTATATTTGGTATTTAAAATGCTGAAAGAGGTAAAATTAACATGTTTTTTGTTTTTAGATAAATTTTTTGAACTTCTAAACATATAAAATTCATTAAATAATTTTTTTTGAAGGAAATTTTTTGTTAATATATCTCCACCTTCTACTAATAGATTTCTTATTTCCATTTTATATAGGTCTTTTAGAATTTTTTTTAGATCCAAATTTTTGTATTTATCTGTAGATCGCTTTATCAAAATAGCACCTCTTTTTTTTAAAAGCTTTATTTTCGATTTATTGTTAGAATTATGGAAAATTATAGTATTTTCATTTTTTATAGATTTAGCTATATAACTTCTCAAATTTATTTCTAAATTTCTGTCTAAAATAATTCTTTTTGGGGAGAATTGACTAAAACCCTCCAATCTACAATTTAGTTTTGGATTATCTATATTTAGTGTTTTGCCAGAAATCATTATTCCATCACTTTTTAATCTTAAGTAATGGGTTAATTTATCAGATGTTTCATCAGTAATTCTCTTTGATATTTCACTATAAATAATTTTATTCTTTGATACTGCAATTTTTCCAATTACGTATGGTAGTTTCTTTTTTCTATTAAAAAAATATGATTTGTATAAACTTTGTGCGTCTTTTCTTAAAAGCCCTTTTTTAACTTTAATATTGTTTTTTTTTAATATTGAATAACTCTTACCTTTTACTTTTAAATCAATATCATCTATTGAATAATAAACTTCACCAATTTTATTCTTTATAATATTTTTAGTACAGGGTGGAGTTTTTCCATAATGATTACAAGGTTCTAAAGTAACATACATTTTTGAGTCTTTTAAATTTTCTGAACAATTCAAAATAGCGTTATGTTCGGCATGAGGTCTACCATTATAGCCTGTTTGTCCTACAGATATTATTCTATTATTCTTTACAATTACACATCCAACCGATGGATTGTTTCCTGTTAAACCTCTTCGCGCATTAGCTAAATTTAAGGCTAATTTCATGAAATTTTTATCTAGAGCTGAGAATTTATCTTTTTTTGTAGACATCTAGCTTGTCCACAAATTGTACGAAATCTTGTTCTTCTCTGAAGTTTCTATAAACAGAAGCAAATCTAACATAAGCAACTGGATCAAGTTCCTTTAAACCTTCCATGACCATTGTTCCGATTGTATTACTTGCAATTTCATTCTGACCTAGTTCTTCTAAAGATCTTGTAATTCGACTGATAAATTTTTCGACAGTTTCCGTATCTAAAGGTCTTTTTTTTAATGCAATGTAAATTGACTTAGCTAATTTGTCTCGATCAAAAGAAGATTTCCTTCCATTTTTTTTTAACTTGGGCAATAATACTTAACGCGCATCTCTTAGCAGCATTGTAACCAGCCGTGACATCCAATTCTTTACCAACTTTTCCTTTAATTAATTCACCATTATCATCAATAGAAATTTGTCCTGATATGAATAACATTTTTCCTGAAATTTTTGTTGCAACATAATTACCAACTGGTGCTTTCGCTTCAGGAAGCTTTATATTGAGTTCTTTTATTTTATCTTCAAAGCTCATAATCAATTATTTTTTTTGATTTTAGTTTTAACTTTATTAAATATTTTCTTTGTACCTTCTTTAATTTGATTTGTTTTTTTTATAGACCCTTCTTTAACTTGATCTTTCTTTTTGACAGCACCTTCTTTAATATTTTTGGCTGTACATGCTAAATATTCTTTCGAAAGTTTTTTCATCCCAGAACATTTATGTTCATCAGCAATTAGAATATTTGTTGAAAATAAATAAATTATTGAAATTATAAATATTTTTTTCATTTTTTTTTCTTACCTTTTGATTTTTTACTCTTATCGTATTCTTTTCTTTTCTCAATCAATATTAAAGCTTCTTCCATTGTTAATTCAGTGGGGTCTTTTTCTTCAGGAATAGTTGCATTGAGTGATTTATATTTTATATAAGGTCCATACTGACCCTTCATGACTCTAACAGGTTTTTTATCCTCGGGATGTTCTCCCAAATCTTTTATCATAGAAGAGGACATTCGACCAGGTTTAGCCTCAGCTATTAATGTTATTGCTCTATTTAAACCTATGGAAAATATTTCCTCTACATTTTCTATTCTTGCTGATTTATTTTCACATTTTAAGTAAGGACCAAATCTGCCGACATTTAATGTAATCTCTTTTTGATTATCTGGATTTATTCCTAAAGATTTAGGTAGCGAACATAAAAATTGAGCTTTTTCCAAATTAATACTCTCTAATTCTAATCCTTTTGGTATTGAAACATTTTTTAAAAGTTCATTTACATCTGACTTTAATTTTTTAGTTTTTTTCTTTTTCTTAATAATTTTTTCAACTTCTATATCAGAAGGGATTTTCTCGTATTGAAGGTAGGGGCCAAATCTACCATTTTTCAAATATATATCATTTCCATTTTCATGTTTTCCTATAAATTTTGGTTCAGCTAATTGTGCTTGAGCAGCAGCTTTTGCTTTAGATAAGGGCCGTGTAAATTTACATTCTGGATAATTTGAACACCCTATAAAAGCGCCACCTCTGAAACTATTCTTTAAACTAAGTGTTCCAGAACTACATAATTGACATTTTCTTACTACATTACCCTCATTATCCTTATCAAAAATTAATTCACCTAGACTATCATTGAGTAAATCCAACACCTCTCTAGTTCTTTTTTCTTTCACTTCTGAAACATTATTATTGAAGTCTTTCCAAAAAAGTTCCAAAACTTTAATCCAACTTTCTTTGCCAGTAGTGATCTCATCAAGTTGATCTTCTAATCCTGCTGTAAAGTTGTAATCTACATATTTTGAGAATAATTTTTCTAAAAAGGCTGAAATTAATTTACCTCTATCTGTAGGAAAAAATCTTTTATTCAATATCTCTGCATAACCTCGATTGGCAATAGTAGAAATAATACTTGCGTACGTAGAAGGCCTCCCGATACCAAGCTCTTCAAGCTTTTTAACTAAACTAGCTTCGGAATATCTTGGTGGTGGTTGTGTATAATGCTGTTCATCTATTAGCGCCTCAATATTAATAGGTCCTTTAGACACATCAGGTAAAATAGTTTCATCATCATCTTTGCTTTGATTATTATAAATCTTTAAGAAACCATCAAATTTTAAAACTGATCCACTGGCTTTACAAATTGTATCATTATTATCTGATGTTATGGTGATAGTATTTCTATCAAATTTGGCTGATTCCATCTGAGAAGATAAAGCTCTACTCCAGATAAGATCATAAAGTTTATTTTGATCTGTACTTAAATATTTTTTAACACTTTGAGGAGTTCTAATAATATCAGTAGGTCTGATTGCTTCGTGAGCTTCTTGTGCATTTTTAGCTTTTTTGCCTGAATAATTCAAAACATCTTTAGGCAAGTATTCATTACCAATTTCTTTTTGGATATAGTTTCTGAAACTTGTAACAGCATCTTTAGATAAATTGGTTCCATCAGTTCTCATATAAGTAATTAAGCCAATTGTTTCACCCTCCATCTCTATACCTTGATAAAGTTTTTGGGCAATTTGCATTGTTCTAGATGCACCAAAACCTAGTCGACTCGATGCGGTTTGTTGAAGAGTTGAAGTCGTAAATGGTCCAGAGGGATTACGCTTTACTATTTTGCTAGAAATATCAGTTATACTAAATTTTTTTTTATTAATACTTGATATGGCTTTATTTATCTCTTCTTTATTTCTAAATGAAAATTTTTCAATTTTATTGTTGTCAAGTTGACTAATACTAGCAGTGAAATTTTGATTTGCAGTATCAGCAAATTTAATACTTAAAGTCCAAAATTCCTCAGGTTTAAATGACTCAATTGCATGTTCTCTCTCAGTAATTAATTTTAAAGCAACAGATTGAACTCTTCCTGCGGATTTTGAACCTGGAAGTTTCGTCCAGAGGATCGGGGATATATTAAAACCAACCAAGTAGTCCAAGGCTCTTCTAGCCATATATGCATCGACTAGTAATGGCTCAATTTGCCTAGGATTTTCAATTCCTTGAATAACAGCTTTTTTGGTTATTTCATTAAATACAACTCGTTCAATTTCTTTATCTTTTAAAAGTTTTTTTTCATTCAAATATTCTTTGACATGCCAAGCAATTGCCTCACCTTCACGATCAGGGTCGGTTGCTAATATAATTTTAGATGAGTCTTTAGCCGCATCAGTTATTTCTTTTAAATATTTTTTTGAAAAACTATCAACTTCCCATTCCATTTTAAAATCTTGATCTGGATTGACAGAACCATTTTTTGATGGCAAATCTCTTATATGACCATAACTTGCTAAAACTTTATAATTATCACCTAGGTATTTATTAATAGTTTTTGCTTTAGCAGGACTTTCTACAATGACCAAATTCATAAACTACAAACTACCCAAAAGCTTTAGATAGTCAATTTAATAAATTTTTGTCTTAGTTTCTTCTTTATTTATCAATCTTTTAATATTTTCTCTGTGAGTAAAAAAAATCAAGATAAACATGATCGTAAAAAAAATTGCTTGATTAAGCTGAGTGGAAATTAATAGGTATATTGGAATAGATATTGAAGCTACTAAAGATGATAGTGATGAAAATTTTGAAATAAAAAAAGTTATAAACCAACATAAAGAAAATATAATTCCAAAATATAAATTTATAGCAAATAAAATACCAACATAGGTAGCAACACCTTTGCCACCTTTAAACTTAAGCCAAATTGGAAATACATGACCTAAAAAGGCACATAAAGATGCAATATATAAAAAATCTTGGTAGAAAATTTTTACATAAACAACTGGAATAATTGCTTTTAAAATATCTAATGCTAATGTGAAGTAACCAATACTTTTGTTACCAGTTCTTAAAGCGTTAGTAGCTCCAATATTACCAGATCCGATTTCTCTTATATCTTTTTTTAAAAATATCTTTGTAAGTATATATCCAAAAGGTATCGAGCCCATGAGGTAAGAAATTATACCTATTAAAAAAATATCCATACTAAAGCTTAAATAATTCTTTTCCTTTTACAAATGTATTCGTGACCTTACCTTGGAGTTTTTTGTCTTCAATAGAGGTATTTTTTGATTTTGAAACCAATTTTTCTTTTTTTACAATCCATGGTTTGCTTATATCTACAACACAAAAATCTGCATCATTACCAATGGAGAGGTTACCTTTATCTATCTTGAGAATTTTCGCAGGATTTGAAGTAAGCGCTTTAATTAATGTTTCTAATTTTAAAGATCCATTATGATATAACTCTAAACTTAAAGATAATAGAGTTTCTATACCTGATGCGCCTGTTGCAGCTTGAGAAAATGTTAATCTCTTTGACTCTTCATCTTCAGGTTTGTGATCTGAAACAATCACATCTATTAATCCATCCTTAATTCCTTCCACTAGAGCAATTCTATCTTCCTCACGCCTCAAAGGTGGAGATAGTTTTAAAAAAGTTCTAAAATCACCAATATCATTTTCATTTAAAGAGAGATTATTTATCGAAACACCTGATGTGAATTTTACGATTTCTTTCCTGTGTTTGATTACTTCAATAGATTTTTGTGATGATAATTGGGAAATATGATATCTGCATTTTACTTTTTCAAGTAAAGTAAGATCTCTTTCAATCAAAATTCTTTCTGCGATCTCAGGAATACCTGATAATCCTAATTTAGATGCGATAATGCCTGAATTTATCATCCCATTTTTTGCAAGCTCATAATCTTCTGCATGTTGCATTATTAAACAGCCAATATCTTTTGCAGAATTCATTATCCGAGACATTAATCTGGGATTTTGAATGGTTTTAATGCCATCAGTAAATGCTATTATACCTTTATTTTGGAGAAGACCAAATTCTGTCATATTGTTTCCCTCAATATTTTTTGTAAGTGATGCACACGGAAAAATGTTAATTCGAGATTTATCTCTTCCTCTTCTTTTTAAAAAATCGACTATAGATACGTTGTCTATTATCGGATCAGTATTTGGCATTGTTACCACAGAAGTTACGCCACCAGCTAAAGCAGCATTACTTAAGGTTCTAAAATTTTCTTTATATTCATAGCCTGGCTCACCCACGAATACTCTCATGTCAACTAAACCTGGAAATATATATTTTCCCTTTAAGTCAATTGTTTTTTCTCTTGTAGGAAGATTGTTTGTATTAACCTTTTTTCCTACCGCTTCTATCTTTCCTTCTTCAGAGATTATAAGACCACCTTTCTCGTTAATTGAATTATGTGGGTCAATTATATTTGCGTTTATAAAATATTGTTTTTTCATTTAAGTACAAAAAATCTTTAAACAGGCCATTCTTACCGCAACTCCTAGTTCTACTTGTTCTTTAATTACGCTTTTATTGATATCATCAGCTAAATTAGTATCTATCTCAATACCTCTATTCATTGGACCTGGGTGCATGATTAATGCATCAGCTTTTGCATGTTCTAATTTATCTGGCGTAAGGCCATAATATTCATAATACTCTCTGTTAGATGAGAGATAAGAACTTGTCATTCTTTCATTTTGTAATCTTAACATCATTACAATATCACAATCTTTTAATCCTTTTTTCATATCGGTAAATGTATTGACACCAAATTTTTCTATTTCCTTCGGCATCAAATTTGTGGGAGCAATTATATTTACTTCTGCTCCTAACATATTCAGTAAATAAATATTAGATCTTGCAACTCTTGAATGTAGGATATCTCCACAGATGGCAATTCTTAAACCTTCAATTTTTTTTTTTCGATTTATAATTGTCAAAGCATCTAATAAAGCTTGAGTAGGGTGTTCTCTTCTTCCATCTCCAGCATTTAAAACTGCACAATTAACTTTTTGAGAAAGTAGGTTACATGCCCCAGAGTCTTGGTGTCTTATTACAATAATATCAGGATGCATAGCATTTAGTGTCATTGCTGTATCAATAAGAGTTTCACCTTTTTTAATTGCAGAATTACTTATATTCATTGACATCACGTCAGCTCCAAGTCTTTTTCCTGCCAATTCAAATGAACTTTGCGTTCTTGTTGAGGGCTCAAAAAATAAATTGATTTGTGTTTTTCCTCTTAGCGCATCAATTTTTTTATTTTTACTTTGGTTTACTTTTATAAAATCGTGAGCTTCATCAAGTATTAGATTAACATCATTTATAGATAAATCTTGGATACCTAACAGATGTTTTTGAGAAATTTTAATAGCTTTATTTGATTTAATTGCCATTAAAACCAACTCTATAGCTATAAAGTTATATAATAGCAAGTATTAATTGTTCAAAAAATCTATTGCTCCTTGCAATATAAAAGCAGCAGCATTTTCATCAATTTTTTTTTCTCTTTTACTCACATTCACATCTAATTGACTAGAAAGATTAAATGCACCAACAGTTGATAATCTCTCATCCCATAAACAAACTGGAATATCAATGTTCTTTTCAATATATGTTGAAACATCTTTTACTGATTGAGAAGATTTGCCAGAAGAGCCATCCATATTTAAGGGGTTTCCTATTATGATTCCCTTTATGTTGTTTTCGATAATTATTGATTTAAGTTGATTTATAAGGTTTTGAGAGGATTTTTTTTCTATGGTTATAAATGGTGTGGCAATTAATTGTTTTTCGTCACAAATTGAAACTCCTATTCGTTTTGAACCAAGGTCTAAGCCTATCAATCTGCATTTATCTAACTGATTTTTTTTAAATTCCTCTAACGTGATCATATTGTATATTTTTAACTTAAATGATAGTTTGCGTCATACCTAAATAGCATATGAGTATAGATCTTAAAACAATAAAACACATATCTAAATTATCAAGAATTTCTGTTGATGAAAAAAGGGCAGGAAAATTAGCTGATGATTTGAATTCAATTTTTGAATTTATTGAAAAGCTAAATGAATTAAAAACTGATGATGTAAAGCCATTAACATCAATAGCCGAAACAACTTTAAAATTCAGATCTGATGAGATCAAAAGTAAAAATATTAGAGAACAAATAATTAAAAATTCTCCTGAAGATAATGAGGATTATTTTGTTGTACCAAAGGTAATTGAATAATGTTAGACATTACAAAACAATCTTTAACAGAATTAGTAGAGAATATAAAAAACAAGAAACTTTCTTCAACAGATGTGACCAAAGCGTTTATTCAAAGGTCTGAAAAATCTAGTGAGTTAAATGCTTATATCACAGATGATTTTACATTGGCTTTAGATAAAGCAAAAAAGTTTGATCAGAACCCAAATTTAGATTTAAAATTACCTGGTATACCTATGGCAGTTAAAGATTTGTTCTGCACAAAAAATGTTAAAACAACTGCTGGTAGTAAAATTTTGAATAATTTTGTACCAACTTATGAATCTACAGTTACTGAAAATATTTGGAACGAAGGTGCAATACTTCTGGGTAAATTAAATTGTGATGAGTTTGCAATGGGTTCATCCAATGAGACAAGTCATTTTGGAAACGTACAAAATCCTATTGATAAGAATTTAGTCCCCGGTGGTTCATCGGGTGGTTCAGCATCAGCAGTTGCTGGACAATTAACTCCAATCACAATTGGTACTGATACTGGAGGATCTATTAGACAACCAGCTTCATTTACTGGAATTGTAGGTTTAAAACCAACATACGGAAGTTGCTCACGATATGGGATAGTTGCTTTTGCTTCCTCATTAGATCAAGCAGGACCAATGGCCCAAAATGTAAAAGATTGTGCTTTATTGCAAGAAGTAATCAGCACATATGATCCAAAAGATTCTACTTCAATTAATTTTAAAAGAAATCATTATAGCAAGGAACTTACAAAAAATATAAAAGGAAAAAAAATTGGAATTCCAAAAGAATACAGAGTTGACGGAATGCCTAAAGAAATAGAGGACCTTTGGCAAAAAGGTATTCAATACGTAAAAGATTGTGGTGCTGAAACAATCGACATATCACTTCCACATACAAGTTATGCTTTACCAACGTATTATATTGTTGCTCCAGCAGAGGCATCTTCTAATTTAGCAAGATATGATGGTGTAAAGTATGGATACAGAGCCAAAGGTGAAAATTTAATTGATATGTATGAAAAAACTAGATCTGAAGGCTTTGGTGCAGAAGTTCAAAGAAGAATTATGATTGGAACTTATGTATTATCATCTGGTTATTACGATGCATACTATCTTAAAGCTCAAAAAGTGAGAAAACTAATCAAAAATGATTTTGATGAAGCATATAAGAAAGTTGATGCAATTTTAACGCCATCAACACCTAGTTCAGCTTTTAAAATAGGTGAAAAAACAAATGATCCAGTTTCGATGTATTTAAATGATATATTTACAGTACCAGTTAATTTGGCAGGCCTGCCTGGTATATCAATTCCTGCAGGACACGATACAAAAGGTTATCCTCTGGGGTTACAAATTATCGGTAAAGCCTTTGATGAACAAAATATATTAAACATTGCTTTTGCTATGGAGGAGAAAATAAATTTTAAAAACAAAATCACTGATTGGTGGATTAAATGAATAAGAAAAACACAGAATATTTGATTAATCGGAAAGATAATCAATATGAAGTTGTAATTGGATTAGAGGTACATGCTCAAGTATTATCTGAGTCAAAACTATTTTCTTCCTCATCAACTAAATTTGGTGCTGAACCAAATACACAAGTAAGTTTAGTTGACGCTGCGTTTCCAGGAATGCTACCTGTAATAAATGAATTTTGTATTAAACAAGCTATTAAAACTGGCATTGGTCTTAATGCAAAAATTAATAAACGCTCTGTATTTGATAGAAAAAATTATTTTTATGCTGATTTACCTCAGGGATATCAAATATCACAATTTAAAGATCCAATAGTAGGTGAGGGCAAAGTTATTTTGGATATGCCTAATGGTCAAAAAGAAGTAGGTATAGAAAGATTACATCTAGAACAAGATGCTGGAAAAAGTATTCATGATCTTGACCCACAAAATACTTTTGTAGATTTAAATAGATCAGGGGTAGCTTTAATGGAAATAGTGAGCAAACCTGATTTAAGATCCCCAGATGAGGTTAATGCTTACATTAAAAAATTACGATCTATAATGAGGTACCTAGGAACTTGTGACGGAAATATGCAAGAAGGCTCTTTAAGAGCGGATGTGAATGTTTCTGTAAGACCTAAAGGGTCAAAAGAATTTGGCACTCGATGTGAAATTAAAAATGTTAATTCAATTAAGTTTATGCAAATGGCAATAGAATATGAGGCTAATCGGCAAGTTGATTTAATAGAAGAGGGCAAAACTATTGATCAAGAAACCAGACTTTTTGATACGAAGAAAAATGAGACAAGATCAATGAGATCAAAAGAAGATGCTCATGATTACAGATATTTTCCTGATCCTGATTTATTACCTTTAGAGGTATCGGAAAAATTTATTGAAGAACTTAAAAATGATATTCCAGAGCTTCCAGATGATAAAAAGAAAAGATTTATTGAAGAGTTTAAATTGTCTCCCTATGAAGCCAATATTTTAGTGTCTGATATTGATATTGCAAAATACTTTGAAGAAGTTGTAGCTAAAATGGGCAAGAACAAAGATATTAAGTTAGCAGTCAATTGGATTACAGGAGAACTATTTGCTATTTTAAATAGCAAAGGTTTAGAGATTTCTCAAAGTCCAGTGAGTGCCAAGAACTTCGCCATATTGATAAATCTAATTAAGAATGGAACTATTTCTGGAAAAATAGCAAAAACTGTTTTTGAATTAATGATTGATGGAGACAAAGATCCACAAAAAATTGTTCAGGAAAAAGGATTAAAGCAACAAAGTGATCCAAAAGCTTTAGAAGCTTTAATTGACAAAATAATTAATGAGAACAGAGAAAAAGCTATTGAATATAAACAAGGTAAAGAAAAATTATTTGGTTTTTTTGTTGGTCAGGCAATGAAAGCATCTGGTGGAAAAGCAAATCCTCAATTGATCAATGAGATCTTGAAGAAAAAATTATAAGGTTATGGGTTCAGACCTTAATATCACAAAACATTTGCAAGATTACATACTAAAGAATGGTTTAAATTTACATCCAATTCAAAAAGAAATAATAGACTATAATTTATCACTTGGTGATATTAAAAGAATGCAAATATCTATTTCCCAATGTCAATTTCTACATTTGATTATAAAGATCTCCAAAATTACAAAAGTATTAGAGATAGGAACTTTTACAGGTTTAAGCACGTTGTCTATGGCTTTAGCATTACCAGATGAGGGTAGTATAATTGCTTTAGATAAAAATGAGGAAACAAATAAAATTGCTCAAAATTTTTTTAAAAAAGCTAATCAAAATCACAAAATTAAAACAATAATTAAACCAGCTTTAGAAAGTTTGATGAGTATTAGAAATGAAAAATTTGATTTAGTTTTTATTGATGCTGATAAAATGAATTACCAAAAATATTATGAAATTTCACTAGATCTATTGAATAAAGAGGGTTTAGTTATTATTGATAATGTTTTATGGCATGGAGAAGTTGTTAACAAAGATATTAATGACAAATATACGAAAAGTATTAGAGATTTAAATAATTTAATTTCAAAGGACAAAAGAATTGAAAAGGTCATGGTGCCTTTTGGAGATGGAATGACTGTCTGTAGGAAGATTTAATGTTCACTATATTTGGATTTTATAAATTTAAAAAAATAAATAATTTAAAAAAAAATCAAAAAATATTGAATAATTTTTTAGTTAATAAAAACATATATGGATCAATTATTATATCAGAAGAGGGTTTAAATGGATCTATATCTGGAAAAAATAAAGATATTAAGGCTTCAATTATTAAATTAAAAAAAATTTTTAGTATTAAAGAATTTGATAGTTTCAATAATTCAAAAAGTAAATTTAAACCTTTCCACAAATCTAAAGTGAAGATTAAAAGAGAAGTCGTTCCAATGGATCTTAAAATCTCAAACAAGATTAAAAAAAAGAATACACATATTGAACCAACTAAGTGGAATGAATTAATAAAAGATAAGAAAACTTTTTTATTAGATGCAAGAAAACCTTTTGAGCATAAAGTTGGTTCTTTTAAAAAATCGGTAAATCCAAATATAGACAACTTTAGAGATTTCCCAAAATACTTAAAAAAGTTAAAAAAAGATCAACCAATAGCAATGTTTTGCACTGGTGGAATTAGATGTGAAAAAGCCTCTGTATTTTTAGAAAAAAAAGGTTTTAAAAATATTTATCAATTAAAGGGTGGAATTTTGAATTACTTAAAAAAAATCAAACAAAAAAACAGTTTGTGGAAAGGTGAGTGTTTTGTATTTGACAATAGAGTAACTCTAAAACATGGATTAGTACAAGGAACCTATTCAATTTGCGGCGGATGTAGACAACCAATTTCAACTAAAGATAAAAAATCTAAAAGATATGAGGAGGGTGTAACTTGTCCCAATTGTATTGATAAACTCTCAAAAAACCAAAAATCTCGTTTTAGAATGAGGCAAAGTCAGATATACAAAGCAAAGCAATCTGGAAAAAAATATATTTTTCAAAAAGAATTTAAATAAGGATAATTTTGTCTAAATCAATAAAATTAACAAAAGATCCAATTTGGACACTATTGAGAAGAGTTACGATACCTGCAAGTGTAGGCTCATTATTTCAAACATTTTATAATTTAGTTGATACTTGGTTTGCAGGTAGAATCTCTGCAGAAGCAATAGGTGCAATTGCGAAATCGTTTCCAATATATTTTACCATTATAGCTGTTGGTGTTGGATTAGGTGCTGCAACTAATGCTTTAATTGGTAATTCAATCGGTGAAAAAAAAATAAGAGTTGCATCATTATATGTGGCTCAGTCTTTAATCTTTGCAGTATTAGTGTCAATAATTGTTACAATATTTGGTTTAAATGCATCAAATTATCTTTTAGGTGTCATGGGCTCTGATGTAGCTGGAATAATTTTAACGAGAGAATATTTAGATATTATTTTCTACGGAACTTTTATTGTATTGATACAGATATCTCTAAATGGAACTTTGAATGCTCAAGGTGATACCAAAAGTTATAGAAATGTATTGATATTTAGTTTTTTTCTTAACATTTTTTTAAATCCTCTTTTTATATGGGGATATGGATTTATCCCAGGATTTGGAATAGCTGGTCTTGCTATTGCTACTGTAATTTCTCAATCAATAGGAACGATCTATTTAGCTTTTAAGGTTAATAATTGTCAAATAAGGAATTACCTTAAACCTCAATGCTTTATTCCAAAATTTGAATATTTAAAATCATTAACAAATCAAGCTGTACCAGTAATGTTCAGTATGTTGTTTATTGGTGTAGGTATTTTTAACATCTTATATTTCATAGGTAAATTCGGGGATTTAGCAACAGCTGGTTATGGTGCAGCATTAAGAGTAGAGCAAGTTTTTTTATTACCTGTTATTGGTTTAAATACTGCAGTCCTTTCAATCGGAGGACAAAATTTTGGTGCAAAAGCCTATAATAGAATAAGAGAGCTTTATACTAAGGCTTTATTTTTTGGAATATCATTTATGACTGTTGCTGGAGTAATAATTTTTTTTGGGGCTGAATTTTTCGTATCTTTATTTACTGATAATCAAGAAGCAGTTATGAGTGGAGCTATTTATCTCAAGGTTGCAGCTTTAATTGGACCAATTTATCCAGTCTTCTTTATTACTACAGCAGTATTTCAAGCTGTTAAAAAACCTTTGTATAGTCTCTATTTGAGTATTTTAAGATTAACTGCGTTTCCTTTTTTAAGTTTATGGTATGTGATAAATATAAGAGGTGGTGATTACGAAGATATTTTTTATACTATTATGGTGACTAATTGGGCTATGGGAATTGCTGTTTTAATATTTATTGGTTATTTTCTAAATAATG
>CACEKW010000020.1 GCA_902560185.1 uncultured Pelagibacteraceae bacterium
ATTTTCTCATTATTTTAATAACATCCGATTCTCGGTAGCCAGTTTTTTTTTCGATATCTTCAAAGGTGATCCTATCAGCCCAGGCTGCCCAGATGACCCAATCTGGATCTTCATGATTTGGCTCTGGATTTTTGACGCGGGTAACTGGCCTGTGACCTTTTTTTTTCATAAATCCTTTATATTTGAAAAAAATCAATAATGCATTTTTTTTAGGATCTGTTATATTGTGATTTGATAGTCCTACTTAGCCATCTTTAGCTCCCGGTTTTTTAGGACTATCTTTTTTTTTATGCTCCCCCTAGATTTTATCCTTTTTTTACAGATCATAATTTTTCTATTCATCACACCGGGTACCCCTCGGATAGTAATTATTTCTTATTCAATGAATTATGGTGTTAAAAATTGTATTTGGACAGCTCTGGGTGATGTTTCAGCGAATTTATTTCAAGCAACCTTAGTAATTTTTGTTATAGGAACTTTTTTGTCGGATAATCCAAACTTTTTAAACTTTTTTAAGTGGGTTGGAGTTATTTATTTGATGTATTTAGCTTATGATGTTTACAAATCTTCACCAAAAGATGTAAATTCAAAAATAATTAGCACCAAAAGCGTTTTTTCTTTTTACAAAGATGGTTTTTTAGTTGCTGGAACAAGCCCTAAGGCATGGTTGTTCTTTCCTTTAATATTTCCGCAGTTTATTGACTTTAATAACAATTATATTGTTCAATTTTTTATTTTAATCACAACTTATGTTGTTTTAGATTTTATTTCTTTGATTGGCTATGCTTTGCTAGCACAAAAATTAATTACATGGATCAAAGCAAATCCAAAAACAATTAATACAATCTCAGCGAGTGTTTTAGTAATTATTGCGTTAATTATTATTGTTACACAACAATATTAAACATATCCAAAGTTGTTTTTGCCTCTTGCAATAAAACAAAATTATTTATTTAATTAAGAATTAATTAATTAATAACAGAAGGAAATAAAATGAAAATAAACAAGATAATCTTGAGTTTTATTTCTGCAGTAGCAATTTTACTTTCAACTTCAGTTGTTTCATTTGCAAAAGTAGTTGGTGATAAAATTGTTTTAGGTGCTGCTATTTCATTAACTGGAAAATATTCATCTAATGGTGTTCATACACAAAACGGCTATAACATGGCTGTTGATAGAATTAATAGCATGGGTGGTGTTAAAGTTGGTGGAAAAACTTATAAGTTTGAAATCATTTATTACGATGATGAATCAAACCCAAAAAGAGCGGCTCAATTAGCAGAAAGATTAATCTCACAAGATGGTGTTGAGTTTATGCTTGGGCCTTATAGTTCAGGTTTAACAAAAGCAATTGCACCTGTAACAGAAAAATACGGTGTACCAATGGTGGAAGCAAATGGTGCGTCTAGATCTTTGTTTACCAAAGGTTACAAATATCTATTTGCAGTTTTAGCTCCAGCTAATTTATATCTTGATGTAGCTATTAGAACAGCAGTTGAGTTAAATGGTGGAAAAGGTGTAAGAATTGCACAAGCATTTGAACAAGATGCTTTTTCGCAAGACGTAAGATTAGGTATTTTAGATGCAGCAAAAGAAACTGGATCTGAAATTATAATCGATGACAAGCTGCCAAAAGAGCTTAACGATATGGCTGCAACATTAGTTAAAGTTAAACAAATGAAGCCAGATGTTCTTGTGGTATCAGGACATACAAAAGGTGCATTAACTGCAATCAGACAAATTGCTGAAATGAAAGTTGATGTTCCAATGTTAGCAATGACACATTGTGATGCTGCGAAATTATCAAAACAACATGGTAAAAACTCTCAGTATGCATTATGTGCTTCTCAATGGCATAAAACACTAACGTATAAAGATAACTTCTTTAAAGATGGTATGACGTATGCGGCAGATTTCCAAAAAGAGTTTGGATATGACCCACCATATCAATCAGCAGAATCTTCTGCAGCATTGTTAGTGTTCAAGGATGCATTTGAAAGAGCGAATTCTTTCGATCAAAAGAAAGTAAGAGACGCTCTTGCAGCTACGAACATGCAAACATTCTATGGAAATATTAAGTTCGCACCGGGTGGTCAAAATGTTGACAAGCCGATGGTGCTTTTCCAAGTAATGTGTGATGGCGCTGGGAAATGTGAAAATAAAGTTGTAGCTCCACTAAAGTGGGCTTCAGCTAAATTGATTCACCCAATTCCTAAGTGGTCTGACAGATAATAACAAATCTTTAAATACCCCCTAAATTTTAGGGGGTATTTTTTTTAGAGGCAAATTATGGATTTCATGGTTTTTCAGTATCCGATGATAACTGTCCAAGCTTGCTTGGACGGGATACTACTTGGAATTTTATTTGCGTTAATTGCTTATGGCATGGCTTTGCAATGGGGGGTCATGAATATCATAAACATTGCACAAGGTGATTTAGTTATTCTTGGTGGATACATTGCATACTTTATGTATCTTTATGGTATTCATCCAGCCTGGGGGGTAATTGTATCCCCAATAATAATGTATTTTGTTGGCGTCGGAATTTATAAATTAGTAATCAATAAAGTCGTTGATAGAGACTTGTTTATCTCAATTCTTGCTACATTCGGTATAAGTATTCTTTTTATGCAGCTAATGAACTTTGCATTTGGTGCTGATGTTGTCCTAGCAAATTCAGGTTATGGCACAACATTTTTATTTGATAGTGCAGTAGTTTTGCCAAACTCAAAAATATTTTCAGCATTCGTTAGTATTGTTTTTGCTATTGGTTTAGTAATTTATATGAAAAAATCAAAACTTGGTCGAGCGATCAGAGCAACAGCTCAAAACGCAAGAGCTGCAAAGATTTTAGGTGTAGATACAGAAAAAGTTTATGCAGCAACTTTTGGATTAAATGCTGCTCTATGTGGTGTTGCAGGAGCGCTGATTTCAATAACTTTTACAATTCATCCTTATATGGGATTACCATATACAATTAGATCATTCATGATTGTTATTGTTGCTGGACTTGGCAATTTACCTGGTGTTGCAATGTCAGGGATGGGTCTTGGTGTATTTGAAGAGTTTGCTGACTATATATTAGGTACAGAATTTAGAATAGGTTCAGTGTTTTTATTATTAGTTTTAATTCTTGTTTATAGAAGATTTAAACTTTCAAGAAAAAGAGAGTATTTAAAATAATGAGCAAAAATGTCTTATTATATGCTGCAATTTTAATATTTGGACTCGTTGCACCTTTTGTGTTTCCAGCATTTAAAGTTCAATTATCTATTTTGTGTGTATTGATTGTTTTAGCCACCACTTGGAATATTCAGGGTGGAGAAATGGGATATAACACATTTGGAAATATTCTTTTCTATGGTTTAGGAATGTATTTATGTGCTTCAGTGCAAGTTGGTATGTTTTTCCCTTTAGCAGAGTGGACAGAAAGTGGAGGAGAAAAAACTTTTGTACATACGCCCACACAGTTCTTTCAAGGAATGGCAGCTGGACTTGTGGTGGCCGCTGTTGTGCCAACTATTGTTGCAGGATTAATTGGTTATGCCATTTTAGGATTAAGAGGACATTATTTTGCAATTTGTACTTTAGGTTTAGGCGTTGCTGCAGGAGAAATTTCTGGTGGTATAGAGATTATTGGAGCAGGGCAAGGTTTTACCACACCACCTTTTCCAAACGTTGGTGGTTTAGAGGCAAGAGGAGAATTTTTTTACTTTTTAAGTTTCGGTGCGTTAGTACTTACATTCATTGCAGTGAGAGCGATTTACTCAACAAGATTTAGATTAATTCTTAATGCGATCAGGGATAATGAAGACAAAGCTGAGGCGATGGGAATTGAAACGATGAAATATAAAATAATTGGTTGGATGGTATCAGCATTTTTCTGCGGTTTAGCAGGAGGTATCATGGGCGGACTTGTTGGTTACATAGACTCTACCGATGTTGCGTTTGATGGAAGAGAGATGGGTGTATTTATGGTTTTGATGGCGATCCTTGGTGGTAAGGGAACTTTATGGGGTCCTGTGATTGGAGCAACTGTGTTTCATATTTTCAAAGAAGGATTTTGGACATTCTTTTTAGGGTGGCAGTATGTTGCTTTAGGAGTTTTGATAGTCGTTATTGTCATTTATTTCCCAGAGGGAATTATGGGATGGTTGAGAGAAAAATATCCTGAACGATTTGGAGAAGTTGTTGATGAGGCTGATCGAAAAGCACAGGTAGAACTAAAATGAGTATTTTAGAAGTAAATAATGTAAGTAAATCTTTTGGTGGTGTTAAGGCCAATGTTGACATTTCAATGTCAGTAGAAAAGGGAAAAATATTTGGACTAATTGGTCCAAATGGTTCAGGAAAAACAACTTTATTTAACTCCATTGTTGGCACTTATCCAATAGACCAAGGTTCAATTAAATTTAATGGTAAAGAAGTATCAGAATTACCTGTTCCTGTAATTGCTAAACTTGGTTTGTTGAGAACTTTTCAACAAACAAGAATTTATGGAAAATTAAATTGTGTAGATAATATGCTAATAAGTCACAAAGGTAGTGATGAAAGTATATTAAAAATATTCTCAAAAATTCCTCAAGATTTAACCGAAAAGGCAGAAAATCTTTTAAATTTTGTAGGACTTTATCAAAAAAGAAAATTAAGAGCTGGTGATTTATCTTTTGGTCAGCAAAAATTACTTGAGTTGGCAATGGCCTTAATGAATGAACCAGAAATGCTTTTATTAGATGAGCCAACGGCAGGTATAAATCCTACTTTAATTAATGGAATAATAGACAGATTAATAAAAGTAAACCAAGATTTTGGAATAACTCTTTTAGTTATCGAACATAATATGAGAGTTATTATGCAATTAGCAGAAAGTATTTATTGTTTAGCTCATGGCAAAATGCTTGCGAATGGAACGCCAGATGAGATTAAAAATGATAAAAGAGTAATCGATGCATACCTGGGGGCACAATAATGTCTAATCAATACGAAGTATTAGGAAAAGCTCCTCAAGCAGATGACTTGAAAAAACTTTCACCTAATGACATTCATCTTACAATTAAAAATATGAATGCTGGCTATGGGAAAATGGAAATTTTACATAACTTTGATCTTTATGTTAGCAAGGCTCAATCACTTTGTTTAATAGGTCCAAATGGTGCTGGTAAATCAACTATTCTTCATTCAATTTATGGATTTACCAATATTTTTTCTGGCAAAATAGAAATTGATGGAAAAGAAATAACCAATTTATCACCAGCTGAAAAATTAAAATCAGTTGGTATTGCATATATTTTACAAGATAATTCTGTTTTCCCTGATATGACAGTTGAGGAAAATCTTTTAATGGGTGGATTTATCAAGGATAAAACAGAGGAGTCATTTCAAGAAGCTGAAAGAATTCTTGAGAAGTATGAAAGATTAAGAAATAGAAGAAATCAACCTGCAAAAGTTTTGTCTGGTGGTGAAAGAAGATTACTAGAAATTTCAAGAGCGCTTGTTATGAAACCATCAGTTTTATTAGTTGATGAACCTTCGATTGGATTAGAGCCAAGATATATTGAAATGGTATTTGAAATTTTAAGAGATCTTCAACAAAATGAAAAAAAAACAATTATCCTTGTTGAGCAAAATGCAAAGAAGGGCTTAGAGTTTGCTGACATTGGTTATGTTTTAGTATCAGGACAAACTGCAATAGCAGGTAAAGGAGATGAACTTTTAAATAATCCTGATGTGGGACGCCTATTCTTAGGCGGTTAATGATTGATTCAAAATATTTTTTGAAAGGTTTCGCATCTATCAAAGGTGTTGGAAGTCCAGCTATAGCCTTGGGAGCTAGCTTTATAGCAATTGGAGCTCTTTTAAAAAATATTGGTTTTACAATTCAAGAAAGTCTTTTTTCAACTTTTTTAACTTATGCTTTACCTGGTTCATTGGTGATGGCAGAGTCACTTATAATTGGATCATCATTAATAAATATCTTCATTGCTGTTTGGTTAGTAAATGCAAGGCTTTATCCAATGACTGTTTCCTTAATGCCTTTGTTGATGCATCAAACGCAACCTAAATGGAAATATTATTTATCATGTCACTTCATTGCCGTCTCATCGTGGCTAATAATGAAAGATAATTATGAACAAATAAAAAAAGAAGCAAGGATAGATTTTTGGATTGGTATTGGCACAGCAACCTGGTCGGTAGCAATTTTCTCTACATTTATCGGCTACATTGCATCAGACTTTTTAAATAGAGATATGTTAATTGGGTTAGCAATAATTAATCCAATTTATTTTACTTGTATGATGGTGGGGGCGATGAAAACTATTAAAATTAGTTTATCAATCATCCTTGGTGCAATTTTAGGTCCAGCTTTTTATTTTATCTCTCCAGAGTGGTGTATTTTATTTGGTGGTTTTGTGGCTGGAACAATTGCATTTTTTATTGGAGAAATTAATGACAAGTAATATTTTTTTAGTAATCTTAATAACTTCTTTAGCGACATTTTTGTCTAGATTTTTAGGTGTTGTAAGCTCAGAAAATATTAAAGAAACTTCTAAAATATTTAGATGGTTTAATTGCTTGGCATACTCAACTTTGGCAGCATTAATAGCTAGGATTGTAATTTTTCCATCAGGATTATTATCTGAAATAGATTACTTAGTAAGACTAATTGTAATAATTTTATCAATTGGGCTTTTTTTTATCACTAAAAAAAATTTAGTTTACCCAACAATTTTCTCTGCTATCATACTTACACTTTTTAGCAGTTATTTATGATTGAAAAAATTGACGGATTTGAAATTTATGAAAATAAGCAATCTTCAAGGATAATTAACATAGATATAGGAGATGAAATTTTAAATAAACTTATCTTTCCTTTTAATAAGTTTGATATTACTGCATTAGAATATAAACCGTTTACCAGATTTACTATCGCAAAAAGTTTAGATGATTTAAGTAATAATAAATTATCTAAATTAATTAATAAAATTATTAGAGATCGAAATACTGGTTGTTTTATTATTAAACCTAAAAATTTAATTTCTAAAATTGATGATAGTTTTTTAGTAAAGCTTTCAACTGCTGTTGCACATCTTATTGGAAACCCTAATCATGATGCAATGGCTGGTAAATACTATGCTAGATTTCATGTTAAGCATGAGGATAGAAGTGACTCTTATTTAAGAAAGGCTTATAAAAATATGGATCTACATACTGATGGAACCTATGTAAAAGAAAAAACTGACTGGTTGTTAATGTCAAAAATAGAGGAAAAAAATGTTGAGGGTGGAGAAACTGCCATGCTTCACCTCGATGATTGGGAACATTGTGATGAATTATTTAATGATCCTGTCGGAAAAGAAGATTTTCTTTGGGGTTCTCCGAAAAGTAAAAATATTGATTATAAAGTTGAACATCCAGTATTTTCATCTGACAAAGATGGAAGAGCTCAAATTTCATATATTGATCAATTTCCTGAACCTAAAAACATGAAACAAGGTACTTTTTTACAAAAATTATCTGATAGTTTAGAGGAAAGTAATAAGAAGATTATAACTAAACTTCCGGTGGGATCATCTGTAGTAGCAAATAATTATTTTTGGCTTCATGGCAGAAAAGCCTTTAAAGAACACAAAGATTTAAGTAGAGAGTTATTACGAATTAGAGGTTCTTTTTTTATTAATTAATATAAATTAATCACTATAAGATATTTATGAAATTAGGTTTTATAGGAACTGGAAAAATAACATCTTCAGTTATATCTGGAATATGTTCTTCAAAGATTAATTATAAAAAGATATTTATTTCATCACGAAATAGTCTTATTGCAAAAGGATTAAAAAAAAAGTTTAAAAAAATATTTATTGAAAAAGATAATCAAAAAATTGTTGATAATTGCGATTGGATTTTTTTGGCAGTCACACCCACTGTTGGTCAGAAAATTATTAAAAATTTAAGATTTAGATCTAGTCAAACAATTATAAGTTTTATCTCAACTATAAATCTTTCAGAACTTCGAAAAATGATAAAAGTAAAAGCTGACTTAGTAAGAGCTATTCCACTTCCACCAATTTCTCTTAAAAAAGGACCAGTGCCTATCTGCCCACCAAATAGAAAGGTTAAAAATTTTTTTAATAAAATTGGATCTACTATTGAAATTAAAAATGAAAAATTATCAATTAATTTTTGGTCAACGTCAGGGATGATGGCATCTTATTATGAAATATTAAATGTGATGAGTACTTGGTTGATAAAAAAAGGTATCAAAAGATCTGATGCACAGAAATATATAACAACTTTATTTTTGGCCTTATCTGAAGATGCAGTTGTCAATTCAAAAAAAGATTTAAGACATTTAGTTAAAGAGTCTCAAACTCCAAAAGGTTTAAACGAACAAGGTTTAAGAGAAATGAGTAAAAGAGGGGCTTATAAATCTGTAGTAAATGCACTCAATAAAATTTACAAAAGACTTAACAAATAATTGATGTCAGAAAATATTTTAGAGATAAACAATCTATCAAAATATTTTGGTGGATTAGCAGCGGTATCAGATTGTTCACTTAAAGTTAAGAAGGGAACTATAACTGGAATAATCGGTCCTAATGGATCAGGAAAAACTACCTTATTTAATTTGATTGCTGGAAATCTAAAATGTTCAGCTGGTAGTGTTATGTTTAACAACGAAAATATAACTGATGTACCGGCATATGAGTTATTTTCAAAAGGTTTACTTAGAACCTTTCAAATTGCACATGAATTTACAAATTTATCAGTTTTAGAAAATTTAATGATGGTTCCTGGTAATCAGTCAGGTGAACAATTGATAAATGCTATATTTAAACCTTCATTAATCATGAAAGAAGAAAATATTATAAAGCAAAAAGCCATTGAAGTTATAGAGTTTTTAAATTTAGGGCACTTAAGAAATGAGCTAGCAGGAAATTTATCTGGTGGTCAAAAAAAATTGTTGGAGCTTGGTCGAACAATGATGGTAGATGCAAAGTTAGTTTTGTTAGACGAAGTGGGCGCTGGTGTGAATAGAACACTACTGAAAGATCTTGGTACAGCAATTGAAAAACTAAATAAAGAAAAGGGATATACATTTTGTATGATTGAACATGACATGGATTTCATAGGAAGATTATGTGATCCTGTGATTGTAATGGCTGAAGGATCAGTATTATTCGAAGGTTCAGTGGAAGATGCAAAAAAAGACGAAAAAGTAATTGAAAGTTATTTGGGTAGGGGATCAAAAATTAAGGATAATTGATAATGGCATTTTTTGAGGGAAATAAGATGACTGGTGGATATGGAAATGGTCCAGACATTATTAATTCGTGCTCAGTAAATGTTGACAAAGGAGAAATTGTTTCAATCTTAGGTCCTAATGGTGCGGGAAAATCGACTGCAATGAAAGCAATGTTAGGTTTATTAAATTTAAAATCTGGCTCAGTCATAATTGACGGTAAAGATATTACACAATTATCTCCACAGGATAGAGTTAAGTCAGGAATTTCGTTTGTACCTCAAACGAAAAATGTTTTTGCAGGAATGACTGTTGAGGAAAATTTAGAAATGGGAGCCTTCTTAATTGATGAGAGTTATAATTCAGTAATTAATGAGATCTATGAATTGTTTCCAATATTAGGTGAAAAAAGAAATCAATTGGTTGGTGAATTATCAGGAGGGCAAAGACAACAGGTTGCACTAGGTAGGGCACTAATGATCAAACCATCAGTTTTAATGTTAGATGAACCAACCGCAGGAGTTTCACCAATTGTAATGGATGAATTGTTTGATCATATTGTAAAAGTTAAACGTACAAATGTTGCAATACTTATGGTGGAACAAAATGCCAAACAAGCACTAAGTATTTCAGACAGAGGTTATGTGTTAGTCACAGGAGAAAATCGTTATTCAGGATCAGGAAAAGAATTACTAAATGATCCAAGAGTAAGGAGTTCATTTTTAGGCGGTTGATATGGATTATATAAACGCGATTGTACTTTTATTAAATTATATTTTTGTACCAGCATTAGCCTATGGATCTCAATTAGCTTTGGGTGCAATTTTTGTAACATTGATATATGGGATCTTAAGGTTCGCAAACTTTGCTACAGGAGATATGATGTCTTTTGGCACCATGGTTACAATTTTGTTTACATGGTATTTTCAATCTTTAGGAATAAGCTTAGGCATTTTACCAACTGCTCTCATCGCAATTCCTTTTGCTATTATATTTATGGTTGGTTATATGCTTTTGATAGATAAATTTGTTTTTAAATATTATAGAGTTAGTAAAAGCCCCCCTGTTCAATTAGCAATGGTGAGTATTGGAGTAATGTTTGTCACCCAAGCAGTTGTTCGAATAATCATTGGTCCATCTGATAGAAGATTTTTTGATGGTGAAAAATTTTTGATTAAAGCTGGTGAGTTTAAAGAAATGACTGGTCTTAATGAAGGCCTTGCAATCAAATCAACCCAAGTAATTACAATAGTTGTGACATTAATTTTAGTTTCAGCTCTTTTTTGGTTTTTAAATAAAACAAAAACAGGAAAAAGTATGAGAGCTTATTCTGATAATGAAGATCTTGCTTTATTGTCTGGAATTGATCCAAAAAAGATAGTTATGATTACTTGGATAATAGCAGGGGTGTTGGCAACCATCGGTGGAGCATTATATGGTTTAGATAAAAGTTTTAAACCATTTACTTATTTCAATAATATGCTTCCAATTTTTGCAGCAGCTATTGTTGGGGGTATAGGAAATCCTTTTGGTGCATTTTTAGGTGGATATGTAATCGCATTTTCTGAAATTCTTTTAACTTATGCTTATAAAAAATTTTTCATGTATCTATTGCCTGAAAGTTTAGAGCCAAATACTTTAGTACAATTACTATCAACAGATTATAAATTTGCAGTATCATTTTCAATTCTAGTCATTGTGCTGCTTTACCGACCATCTGGAATTTTCAAAGGAAAAATATTATGAGAAAAAATTTAAATGTAATTGCAGCTTATACTATAATGATGGGATTAATTATTCTCGTTGGAATTTTTCAATCTTGGAATATTGCTTTATCAATTTTTAATCTTTGTTTGATTTCAGCTGTCATGACAATGGGTGCTAATATTCAATGGGGTTATGCTGGTCTTATTAACTTTGGCATAATGGGCTATACTGCTCTAGGTGGTTTAGCGGCAGTTTTAATCTCAGTTGATCCAGTTCAAGAAGCATGGAGCGCAGGCGGATCTAATATTCTTTTAAGTCTTTTACTAATAATAGGGATGGTATTAGCCGTTAGATACGTATTAAAAAAATATGAAAAATCAAAAGTTAGAACCTATATTATTGCAACTATTATAATTGCAGGAATAATAATCATTAGATTTGTATCTGAACCTGGGATTGAGGCAATAGAGGAAGTAGATCCTGCAAAAACAGGATTTCTTGGCGGATTTGGTCTTCCAATTATTTTTTCTTGGATCGTTGGTGCTCTATTTGCAGGTGGGTTAGCATTTGTAATTGGCAAAGTTGCCTTGGGTTTAAGGGCGGACTATCTGGCAATAGCCACCTTATTAATATCAGAAATTGTTATTGCAATAATTAAACATGAAGATTGGCTAACCAGAGGTGTAAAAAATGTTATTGGGTTAAAGCGCCCTGCACCTTATGAGGTAAATTTACAACAAACAGATTGGTTTATAAATTTAGTAGAAAAATTTAATTTAAGTCAATTGAATTTAATTACAGATTTAACTGAGAGACAAGCAGCTCTAAATCAATTGGTCATTGAGGGGTCATCAATTTTTGTAAAACTTTGTTATTCAGGTTTGTTTTTAATTGTTGTTATCATTCTATTAATTTTAACTCAAAAAGCTCTGTATTCTCCATGGGGTAGAATGATGAGAGCTATTAGAGATAATGAAGAGGCAGCAAATGCAATGGGCAAGAATGTGGTGAAACAACATTTGCTAATTTTTGTTTTAGGTTCAGCTATAGTTGGGATAGCTGGCGCTATGTTAGTAACCCAAGATGGATTATTTACACCAGGTAGCTACAGACCTATGCGTTATACTTTTTTAATTTGGGTGATGGTCATAGTGGGTGGCAGTGGAAATAATTTTGGTGCAATTCTAGGAGGTTTTGTGGTTTGGTTTTTATGGATTGAGTCAGCACCTATTGGATTATATTTAGTTAACTTAACAACAGCTGGTTTAGCTGACACTCACTTTTTAAAAGTTCATTTAATTGAAAGTGTCCCATATTTTAGATTTTTGATGATGGGAATAGGCTTATTATTGATAATGAGATATAGACCAAAAGGTATACTTCCAGAAAAAATAGAAATAAAGTAAGAAAGATGAAATATATAATTTTAGGTGCAGCTTTTGCTTGGGCTTTATATATGGCTGATAAATATTTATTTTTTTAAAAAAAACCCCCAACATAAAAATGTCAGGGGTTTTGATTTAAAGATAAATTATCTTTGTTTTTTAGTTTTGAATTTTCCGCCTTTAACTTCTTGTTCTAAGAAAGAACCTTCAGCTTCACCGACGCTAGTAAAAGTAACACCTGTTGCACCTTCGTAGTTAACTTTCTTACCTTTAGCTAATAAATCTAAACCTTTTTTAAGTTCACCTGGATAAATTTTTGTTCCAGGGGCGTTTGCAACATCCATCACATTTTTTGCGATTGATGCTCTATCAGCTGAATTACCTGCTTGCATTGCTAAAACAATTAAAGCAGCTGCATCGTATGACTCTCCAGTGTAAGGACCAGAACTATCAATACCAGCAGCTTTTGCTACACCAGCAAAAACTCCAGCACCTTTTCCAGTTGAACCAGGCATTGAACCAAAAGATTTTCTAAGATCTTTTCCAAAAGCATCTACTAATGATTGACCTATCATACCATCTGATAAAACAAATTTATCAAATGCACCAGAGTCTAAAGAAGCTTGAATAATTCCTTTTCCACCTTGGTCTAGGTAACCAATTACGGCCACTGCGTCACCACCTGCTGAAGCAAGCGTTGCTACCTCTGATGAATAGTCTGCTTTACCATCTTCGTGGGCAAGTACAGTTGTTACTTTAATACCATGAGCTTCAACAGCTGCTTTATAAACATTTGTTAGACCTTTTCCATAGTCATTGTTAGTATGAGTAATCGCAAGACTTTTAATTTTTCTATCTTTTGTTATATCAGCCAAAATTTGACCACCCCTAGCATCAGATGGGGCAGTTCTAAAGAAGTACCCTTTGTCATCTAAATCAGTTAGTCCTGGTGATGTAGCTGATGGTGAAATCATTACCACACCATTTGGTACTGCAACATTAGATGCAATCGCACCTGTTACACCTGAACAGTCAGCTCCCATAATTGCAGCAACACCTTGTGCAATAATACCCTCAGCTGCTGCTGTTGCTGCTGCTGAGTCAACACAAGTTGAGTCTGCTCTTACTACTGAAATTTTTTCTCCACCTAATAGTGAACCTGAGTCAGATGCTTCTTTAAAAGCAAGTTCTGCAGATGCAGCCATAGCAGGTGTAAGAGATTCTATAGGACCAGTGAATCCTAAAATTATTCCCATTT
>CACEKW010000021.1 GCA_902560185.1 uncultured Pelagibacteraceae bacterium
GTGGCAAACAGTGGATATTTATCAAAATGTAAGTATTACCTATCTTTCTTCCATTAAAAGAAATCAAAAATTAAAAAAGGGAATATTCAAACTTCCACAACAAAACTAGCTTAAATTAAGACTGTTTCTGTTTTGAAAACTTTCATACCTCTTGCAATATAATTATTTAATGCATTTTTGTGATCTAATGAACATGTATGGACCCAAACTCTTTTAGGTTTTTCTTTGAAAGAATTTTTAATAGCCTCTGATAATAAATATGAACCTAATTTTTTATTTTGATATTCTTCTAATAAACCCAGATAAGCAATCTCAACTTCATTTTTGTCTGTGTGTAAAATTAATTCAAAATAACCTGCTAGTTCTTCCTTATCCTTTAATACATATGTTTTAACTTTTTTGTCAGAAACATAGTCCAGCCATTGTTTTTCACCCCATACTAATCGGTCTACCCAATGATGACTTTTACCAATATTTTTATAAAAGAATTTATTAAGTTGAAAATCAACAGGATCGACAAAATTTATTGAGTAGTGGGATGATAAATTTGAAGAATCTTTTAAATCTTCCAAATAAGATATTTCTAAATAATTTCTCTCGACCTTCTTATTCACTGCACCATCTTACCAACTGGTTCGCCACCAAATAAATGAAAATGAAGGTGTGGCACTTCTTGACCACCATGTTCATTAATATTTGCCAATGCCCTGTATCCTTTGCCTGTATCAACCGAAATACTCAGTTTTTTCGCTACTATATTGATACCTTTTAATAATCCCACCATCTCATCTGGTGAAGCTTTATTACTAAAATCATCTAGATCTATATATTTACCTTTTGGAATTACAAGTGCGTGAATTTTTTTCTGAGGATTTATATCGTGAAAAGATAACACAAACTCATCTTCATAAATTTTTTTACAAGGGATTTCACCTCTTAAAATTTTTGCAAAAATATTATTTTCATCATACGTCATTCTAAAACTTTTAACTCCTCATTTATGCTAATTATTTTACCACCTCTAATATTGGCATCTACAACAGCACATTCGTAATAAGCAAAAGATGTTTCCTCGGCTATTCTTTTCATATCTAAACACTTTGATTTACTTTTTACCAATAAATGCTCATTTAAGTCAGGAGGGTCACCCAAATACATCATCAATGCAATAACCTTGCCTTTCTTTTCAAAATCAGAACCTTCCTCTAACTGAGTAACTCTAGAAGAAACACCTATTTCAAAGTTTGTGAAAGCAACATAACCCTTATAAAGTCCATAACAAATTAATAAAATTACGATATATTTTATTTTACCCATTAGATTTTTGTCTTTTTTTTAATTCACTTTCAATATCTTCAATTTTAATATTATGTGCCTCAAGATAAATTATCAAATGATAAAATACATCAGCAGCTTCGTGTATTTTATTTGTGTCTTTATCTACAGCCTCAATGAGTTCGTTTATTTCTTCTATAACTTTTGATTTGCTTAGTGATTTATCTGATAATAATTTATTAGTATAAGATCCATCAACTGGCTTTTCTTTTCTTTCACGCGCGAGTTTAAATAAATTTTTAAGAGTACTTAACATTCTAAATTCTAACAGGAATTCCTTTTGAGTCCAAATATTCCTTAGCTTCTTTAACAGAATGTTTTCCATAGTGAAATATCGAGGCTGCTAAAACAGCACTTGCATTTCCTAACTTAATTCCATCAACCAAATGATCTAAGTTCCCTACGCCCCCTGATGCAATTAAAGGTATATTTACTTTTGATGCAATTTTGCTCATCAAACTGACGTCATAACCTATTTGTGTTCCATCTCTATCCATTGAGGTTACTAGTAATTCTCCAGCCCCATTATCTTCCATTTTTTTGGCATACTCCAAAGCATCTAGACCACTATTATTTCTGCCTCCATGAGTAAATATTTCCCACTTATCACCATTTTTCTTTGCATCAATTGCAACAACAATACATTGTGAGCCAAACTTTTTTGAACTATCTAAAACAACTTTTGGATTTTCCACAGCAGCAGTATTTATTGATACTTTATCTGCACCACAATTTAATAATTTATTGATATCATCTATACTTCTTACTCCTCCACCAACAGTTAATGGTACAAAGCATTTTTTTGATGTTCTCTCAACTACATCATAAATTGTATCTCTATTTTCGTTTGAAGCAGTAATATCTAAAAAACAAATTTCATCTGCACCCCCATCAGAATAAATTTTTGCTTGTTCAACTGGATCACCTGCATCTTTTAAATCAACGAAGTTAATACCTTTAACTACACGTCCATTCTTTACGTCTAAACAAGGAATTATTCTATTTTTAAGCATCTTCTTTAACCAGATCCTCTAACTTTATATCTCCATCATAAATAGCTTTACCGACTATTATACCTTCAATATTTTTCAAAGTTTTAGCTTTTTTAATGTCATCAATTGATGACACACCACCTGAAATAATCACAGGACAATTTGATTTTTCAGCAACTTTTGAAGTCTCTTCAAAATTTGGGCTTTGCTTCATACCATCTCGATTGATATCTGTATAAATCAATCTGCTAATACCATAACCATTTACTTCTTTTAAATAATCTAGAGTTAATTGATTAGAATTCTCCTGCCAACCAGATACTGATAAATATCCATCTTTGGCATCTAACCCCAATGCAATTTTGTTTGGAAACTTTTCACATGCTTCTTTTAAAAAATTTTTATCTTTTATTGCGGCACTGCCTAAGATTACTTTTTCAACTCCAGCATCAGTATACTTTTGAATATTTTCAAAGTTTCTAACACCTCCACCAACCTCGATTTTGAGGTCAAATTTACTTACTATATCTTGAATAATATCTAAATTAGTAGTTTCGCCGGTTAAAGCTCCATCCAAATCAACTATGTGCAAATTTTTAAAACCATGATCTTTATATTTGCTAGCTTGTTCAGCTGGAGACATCTCATATTCAGTTTTATTATCAAAGTCTCCTTTTACTAACCTTACACATTTTTTATCTTTGATATCAATTGCTGGAAATATCTTCATTTATTGGTTTTTAAGTTAGGTTCAATTGAAATTGTAAATTCTTTTGTCGTGTTTTTTTTCTCTATTTTTTCAACATTTTGAATACTTTGACATGAAGTAAGAAAGATATAACAAAAAATTATTATTGAAAATTTATTCATTAAATCTAAATATTTATAAAATTATCAATTATTTTAAGCCCCAATTTATCACTTTTTTCAGGATGAAACTGTGTTCCAAAGATATTTTCTTTTTCAACAGAACAAACAATATTTGTTGAATAATCTGTTGTTGCTGAAATTACATTTTTATCTTCTGGAATAAATTCATAACTATGCACAAAATACATATGTGAATTATTTTCTATATTTTCAAAAATCTTACTTTGTTTGACAACATTAATCTGGTTCCAACCAATATGAGGAAGTTTATATTTACCATTTTGATTATCTATTTTTGATACTTTGCCAGATATCCATCCTAAGCCTTTAGTTTCAGTTTCCTCATAACCAATATCTGCAAACATTTGTAAACCAACACAAATTCCAAGAAGTGGTTTTTTATTATTTATTGCAAATTCATGTAAAGCCTCTGTTAGACCATTAATTTTATTTAAAGCATCTACACAACTTTTAAATGAGCCCTGCCCTGGTAAAACTATTTTGTCACTTGATTTAATTTTACTTAAATCAGCAGTAACCTCAATATTTACCTTATCTTTAGCAACCTCTTTAAATGAGTTTATCACCGAGCTTATATTGCCCGAGTTGTAATCAACAATCGTAACTTTCATTAATTTTATAGTGAGCCTTTGGTAGATGGAATTGATTTACTATTCCTAGGGTCTATCTCTAATGCAGCTCTTAATGATCTTGCTAATCCTTTAAAACAAGACTCAATAATATGGTGACTGTTATCACCATAAATGTTTTCTACGTGCAAAGTAATTCCTGCTGCTTGAGAAAAAGCCTGAAACCACTCTTTAAAAAGTTCTGTGTCCATTTCGCCAAGCTTTTCCACTTTTAATTTTACTTTCCAAATTAAATAAGGTCTGTTCGAAATATCAATTGCAACTCGCGATAAAGTTTCATCCATTGGTATCATTGCATGTGCGTATCTTCTAATACCAACAGACTTTTTTAATGCTTTTTTCAAGGCCTCACCAATTGCTATACCGGTATCCTCGGTTGTGTGGTGAAGATCAATGTGAGTATCTCCTTTAGCTATTATACTCATATCAATTGATGAATGCTTAGATAATTGCTCAAGCATGTGATTAAGAAATCCTATTCCAGTATCAATCTTATACTTACCTTTACCATCAATGTTAAGGTCAACACTGATACTGGTCTCTTTTGTTTTTCGACTAATTTTACCTTTACGCTTCATAATTTAAAAAGAGGTATACATATATTATCCAAATATGGCAATAATACTAAACCTGGGCTTGAACTATCAAATTTAGTATCCATTTATAAGTTATGACAACGATTGTTTTAGTTAGAAAAAATAATGAAGTAGTGGTCGCTGGTGATGGACAAGTCAGTATGGGAAATACTGTTGTTAAAAGCACTGCGTCAAAAGTAAGAAAAATCGAAAAAAGAGATGTTGTCGCTGGATTTGCAGGTTCCACTGCAGATGCTTTAACTTTATTCGAGAGATTAGAAGCAAAAATAGAAAAGCATGCAGGAAACTTGTCTAGAGCCGCTGTTGAACTAGCAAAAGACTGGCGAACAGATAAATATTTAAGAAGACTTGAGGCACTTATGGCTATTGGTGACAAAGATAATAGCTACATTATCTCAGGAACTGGAGATGTGCTGGAGCCAGAGGGCGATGTCATTGGAATTGGATCAGGTGGAAATTATGCTTTGGCAGCCGGGAAAGTTTTAATGGGTACAGATATGAGTGCTGAAGAGGTAGCAAAAAAAGCTATTGAAGTTGCTTCAGAAATTTGTGTTTTTACAAATAATAATATTAAGGTTGAAAAAATATAATGGAAAAATCTAATGTTACACCTCTTGTTCCAAAGGATAAAAATTCCAAAAATGACGAAACTTTAGTTAGTTCATTATCACCAAGAGAAATAGTTTCAGAATTAGATAGATTTGTTGTCGGTCAAAATAAAGCTAAAAAAGCTGTAGCGGTTGCTCTTAGAAATAGATGGCGAAGACAAGCTTTAAAAGGTGAAATGAAAAATGAAGTACTACCCAAAAATATACTTATGATTGGACCAACTGGAGTTGGTAAAACTGAAATTTCTAGAAGACTATCAAAACTTGCTGAGGCTCCATTTGTAAAAGTTGAAGCAACAAGATTTACTGAAGTTGGATATGTGGGAAGAGATGTTGAACAAATTGTTAGAGATTTAATTGAAATTGCTATTTCGATGGAGAAAGTAAAAAAAAGAAAAGAAGTTTATGCTAAAGCACAAAAGATGGCAGAAGAAAAAGTCTTAGATGCTTTAGTTGGAAAAAAGGCAAGTGCAGCTACTAGAGAGAGTTTTAGAAAAAGATTAAGAGATGGGGATTTAGACAACAATGAAATTGAAATAGCTGTAAGTGATACTGGTGGAAGTGGAACATCCTTTGAAATTCCAGGTATGCCAGGAGCAAATGTTGGTATGATTAATATTGGAGAAATGCTTGGAAAGTCAATGGGGACCAAAGAAAAAAAGAAAAAAATGACTGTTAAAGAGTCTCACGAAATTTTAATTAATGATGAATCTGATAAATTAATTGAACAGGACAAAATTATTAAAGCGGCTAAAATTTCAACGGAAAATAATGGGATCGTTTTTTTAGATGAAATTGATAAAATTTCAGGCAGAACTGATAGAGTAGGAGGAGATGTATCTAGAGAGGGTGTCCAAAGAGATTTGTTACCTCTTATCGAAGGTACAACAGTCAATACAAAATATGGTCCAATTAAAACAGATCATATATTATTTATTGCATCAGGCGCCTTTCAACTTGCTAAACCCTCAGATTTGTTACCTGAATTGCAAGGCAGATTACCCATAAGAGTCGAGCTAGAAGCTTTGACAAGTGAAGACTTTAAAAGAATTCTTAAAGAGCCAGACTATAGTTTAATCAAGCAATATGTGGCTTTGTTAAAAACAGAAAATGTGGATTTGGAGTTCGCAGAGGATGGCATTGATACAATTGCTAGAATAGCTTCTGAAGTTAATGCAACTGTAGAAAATATTGGGGCAAGAAGACTGCATACTATTATTGAAAAAATATTAGATGAAATAAGTTTTACGGCAACAGATAGAGCTGGTGAAAAAATTATTATTAATAAGGAATATATAGATAAAAATTTAGATACTCTCGTTAAAGATACTGATTTATCAAAATTTATTCTCTAAATAATTAAGCTCCCTCATTTCATTCTCTAGTTCTTTTTCCAGTTTATTCTTTATTTTTGGGTCTATTTGATCAAGTTTTTTTGAACCATTTTCATTTAATTTTTTTAACTCTGCTATTTTTAGAGCATTTTTAAATTTTATTTCATTCAAAGTAAATTTCACTCGACCCAAATGTGCAATAAATTTTAAAATATTTAAAAAAGTTTTTTCAGTATCTTTAATCAAATCCTCATATTTGACTAATAAATATTTATTGAATCTGGTAAAAACTTTCCATGAATTATAATGATCTTTCCATGAACTTAAATAAGTTGTGCAGTGAGATTGGGATTCTTTTCCTAGATATGTTTTTATTAACAAATTATGTGAAGATTGTTCTTCAGATAATTGAAAACTTTGTGAAAGCGGAAAAACTATGTTTCTAGGGTCTCTTACAACATAAATTACGCCAAGAGTATTATGTCTATCTGTAAATTTAAACTTATCAGTGTGCACAAAGCAACTGAATGTTTTTAAAAACATTATACTATCTTTTTTATTTAAAATTTTTTGAGAATTGATGTAATTTTTATTCATTTCATCAAGATTATTAATATCAACACCTAATTTTTTAAATAGCGAGTTATTAGGAAATTCATCAATATTTTGGGTTACATCTTCATTAAAACTTCCATCTTTTGAAAAAATGTATGATGATAATAGAGATCTTAAAAAATCATTTCCACTATTTGGGTACGATGCTAACCAAATTATCATTATTTCTATATTATATTATTGGGTTATCTTAAACTAACAATTTATCTTTTTTTTAAAAAAATATAAAAAGCTCCTGTCCCACCATCTTTCACACTTGCTTCACTAATATTTGATATAATTTTCATTAAATCTTCGTTATTTCTTACAAATTCTGGTATTGAATATTTCAAAATACCTAAATCCCTCGAAACATATGGGTCTTTCTCATTATCTGAATGAAGACCTTTGCCAGTAACAATTATAAGTTTTTGAACTTTGTCTTCATAAGATTTTTTTATAAAGTTCTCAATAATACTATTGGCTTTATCAAGAGTTTTACCATGTAGATCTAATGATCTAGTTCTTTTTATAATTGTTTTATTTTGGATATTATCTTTGTCAGGTAATTTTTGATCGTTAGATAAAAATTCTTCCCAAGTTTTTTTATCTTTTTCTGAGATTTTGCTATTCACTTAGTTTAGAGTATTTACCAACAACCAGTTTGGGTTGCTCGATCTCATATCTCTAGAAAATGTCCAAGTGTCATATATAGTCTTGATTTTATCAGGACTTCCTGAAACAATTTTTTTCTCTTTATCTCTTATACACGTAATGATCTCACTTACAAAATCTACTGTTACCTGAAGAGCTTTATCGATTTTTTTGTGTTCTTTTATGTCCGCTGATTTTATTCCAATAAATGTTATTTCGGCATAATGGCCTCTATCGCCTCTATCTTTAAGAGCTTTATTAAACTCATCATAAATTTCTTTACTCAATAAAGGTTTGCTAGCTATTAACTTATTATCATTATCACTAAAATCAGTTATAATAGTTTCATAAGCAATTTTTGCTCCTTTTAAAAATTCATTTTGGGCTTTTTTATCAAAATTTTCTTTTTGTTTTAAATTACTTTCTTGATGAACTTCTTTTAAAATTTCTTGAAATTGTTGCGGATTTTTTCCCTCAAAGCCAGTTCTTTTTCCAAGAATACCTCTTAGTCTCAAAAAAATAAATCCAGCTATCATAGCTAATAGTATGATATCAATGTACTCAAAACTATAATTCATATTTATAATTTAATTACTCTGTTGAATAATTTCAACTAACAATTAGATTAAAGACAAATGAACTCAGTATTAATTGCCATAATCTTAGTCCCTATTTTGGAGATTTATCTATTTATTAAAATTGGTGGTCAAATAGGTGCCTTTAACACGATATCACTTATATTTATAACAGCAATAATAGGGGTGATTTATGCAAGATACGAGGGGTTAAACACCCTTAGATCTGGTTTTTCACAATTGGTAAAAAATGAAGCTCCAGTCTATGAAATAATCTCTGGTGCTGCTATAGCGTTTGCAGCTTTATTATTAATAGTTCCTGGTTTTGCCACTGACTTGTTTGGATTTCTTTTAATTTTTCCTCTGACAAGGAAATTATTTTTCGGAAAAATTGTTAATAAATTTAAGAATGAGACAAAAATTAAAAAACCATATATAGAAGGTGAGTTTGAAGACATTGAGGAAGACGATGAGCGAAAATTATAAAATTGTAAGTAAATTTATAAAAGATATCTCGGGTGAAACCCCTGACGTTGAGACATATTTATACGTAAAAGATTTTATACCAAAATATCAATTAAATATTGAAATAAACTCAAAGCCTTTAAAAGCACAAATTATCGAGGTAAATACTTTATTAAAATTTCATGATACTTCAGAAAGTAAAAAAAAATCTCATTTTGAAATGACTTATACATCTGTAATAAAACTCAATGAAGAAATTAAAGATAAAAAAATTCTACAAAAAATTATACTATGTGATGTGCAGAAGGAAATTTATCCAGAATTAGAAAAGGCTCTACTTAATCTTTTACATACATCAGGGTATCCAAATATTAAATTTGAAAAAAAAGTTGATTTTGATGAACTTTATAACAAACAATTTAATTAAAAAAATTTTTCTTCAAATTAATTTTTAAATATCTTTCATGATTTCTTTTTTCTTCCTCACTAGGTTTAATAACTTTTTTAAAATAGGAAATGTTAGTTTTTAAAGCTTGATTATTATCACCAATATCATTACTAAAATTTAATTTAGGTTCTTTTTGATCTATTAAATTAATATAAACTTTTGATAATAAATCACAATCGATTAGGGCTGTATGTTTTTCTCTTTTGGAATTATCTATTCTATATCTTTTACATAGGGCATCTAGACTATTAGAAGATCCTGGAAATTTATCTCTAGCCAAGACAACTGTATCAACAATTTCATTATTAATTAAATCTTTACCTGCTATTTCCAATTCGTTATTTAAATGAGATAAATCAAATTCAGCATTATGAATAATTAGTTTTTTTCCTTTTATATAAAGTAAAAAATCATCTGCTATTTCTTTAAATTTTTTTTTATCAGATAAGAATTGATCTGTATATCCATGAGTTTCTAGAGCTTTTTCAGAAACTTTTCTCTCAGGATTTAAATAACAATGAAAGTTGTTGTTTGTAGGAACAAAATTTTCAAGTTCAATACATCCTATCTCAACTATTCGGTGACCCTCTTTAACAGACAATCCCGTTGTTTCTGTATCTAAAATTACTTCTTTCATTTAATGTATTTGTTTAAGAATATATTTTATTTGTTTTTTAATAAATC
>CACEKW010000022.1 GCA_902560185.1 uncultured Pelagibacteraceae bacterium
AATTTTTCTATGTAATAAGGATTAGCTTCTTTAGGAATCAAACCTTTTTCTACTTGTTTAGTAAACTTATCTCTATTTTCATTATAATCTTTGATTGCTTGTGCTTCGTTAGTTTCTTTTTCTTTTACTTCTTTGAGTATTGTTAAATCAGTTCCAGCACCTTTAACAAAAGCGTCTAATGATTTTGTAAATGCTTCTACACTTGGGTCAGTAGGTGCAACATCAGGTTTATAAAATAAATTAAAATCTGTTGAAAGAACTTGTGGTAATTCTTTCTGAAGATTTAATTCTGGTGTAGTTCTTCTTTTAGCCATTAGCTACTTCCTAAATCACTTCTAATAAATTGGTTTGGTTGTGATGGGTCAGGATTTAAACCTCTCAATTCTTTTTGTGCCTGAAGACCATAATAAGTATTAGCAACATTCAATGCACCAGATAGAAATAAAAGTTCTGGGTTAGGTGGTTGAACATATGTAGATTGTGCTTCCTGTCCAAATTGAATTGCTTCTAAATTTCTCTCAAACTGATTTACATTTAATTGTAAATTCTTTTGTAAAGCAGAATTATAATTACCTTGTGTTCTGTAATAATCTCTAAATAGTGCTTCTTGTGAACCAGATAAAGCTAATCCCTCTGAACCTGCTATAAATTTTGCTGTAGCTTTTTTAGTCCTAATACTAGCTTCAAAACTTTTTGTTTTACTTTTAAATAATTCTTGTCTTATCTTTAATTGTTCAGTTGCATATCTTCTAATTGCATTTGCTCTTGCAATTTCATTTTGTCTTTTTTGTTGTGTTTCTATAGCTTTTTGCTGTGCTTTACCTTGCTCATACTGAAGTCCTGCACTGGCAACTGCTACTGCTGTTAATGGGTCACACATAATTTAATAAATTCATAAAATGGTTGTTTTAAAACTCCATAGTTTGTTTTTCTTAAAAATTTAAAACCACACCACTTCAACCACCTAATGTGTAGTTCATTTCTACAATCAACGTAGTTCCATAGTGTTGGGTATTTTTGATTTAGAAAGTCAATGACTTTTCTACTTTCTCGTAAGAAACTAAATCTAATTCTATAAATATCGTTTGAAGCTAATAACCAGATAGCACCCTCTTTAGATACTCCAAACATACCGACTGGTACATTTTCTTTGTCTACAATTGTAAAACAAAATTCAGAAGCAACATAACCTCTTAGTAAAGCACTATAAGGTGTTGAACCTGAGTTAGCTAAAATTTCTCTTTTATCTTCATACCGAAGTCTGTCTGCTAAATATTTACAATCTTCGTGAATAGATAAACGAAATCCATTAAATTCTTTGACTTGCTGTGACATAGAAACCTTGCCAACTTGCATTTATAAAGTTGCTAGGTAAGTGACTATTGTTTTTTAGTTTGACAACTAACTTGTCATTTTCAGATTGTACTGAAAAGTCGAAATCTCCATCTTCCAAATTAATCGTACCTGCTAAACCACTTCCGAGAATTGTACCTGTAAATGTAGAAGTAGAAGTGCTACGACCCTCTGGTGTCACCTCTGTCGTAAAAAATCCTGTATCATTAAAAGAAACCGACCAGTTTCTAATTTGTAATCTACCCTCTTTGACTGATATTCTACTTCCTACGCTATCAGCTACTTGGATAAATTGTTGAGAGAATTGAAATTCAAATTCATATTGCTCTCCTATGAAAAAATTCTGTGCTGTAATATCACCAGAAACTACAATACTTGTTCCTGATTGACTTATTGTTGCTATCTCTTGTCCTGCTTTATTTGAAGCCCCAGACTTACCTACAACTTTCATAGTATTATTTATTGTGTATGGCAGAGTTAAAGTAGTCTGATTAGTTCCTGCGTTATAACTTTCTGTAATCTGAGTATTATTAATTTTTCTATCTAAGTGAGTAAGATAAGTTTCTCCTGTATCAGTAAGTGCAGGTGAAACATCAATTGTTTCTAAATAAACTCCATCACTTCTTTCATTGACAATAAATAAAGTATTCTCAATAAAATCTATATTTAATATTTTATCTGAAGTAGTAGTTCCATATGTCCACTTATGCCATGCTGATTGTAGTCTTTTGTTTTGTGCTACGTAATATTGAAATACATATAAAGCATTATCTTCATCAGAAGACAAAGCTATTAAGATATTTTCAGTAGTTGAAGTAGCAAGTTTAAAGACGTTAGCAGGTATAAACTTTGGCACATTAGCTGTAATATCGTCAGCTTTCTTCGTATCTGTATCAGACGCAACGAAAAATTCTCTAACCCCTGTGAAATTTCCTTTAGCAAAAGTGAAGAAGACATTAGACCCTGAACCGACTGGCTTAACTCTTTTGTCTGCTTCAAATTCTGTTGTGACATTTATTGATATATTACTTGCTGTTAATGTTGCACCCCCAGTCACCATAAATTGTGATTGCTCTGAGAATAATAAAAGTTCTTCATCAAAAGAAACTGCGTTCTGTAAGATACTTACTTTAGTGTGTGTACTTGCAACGTCTATTGGGTCAGTGTCTAAACTTGCAGTAGCTGTCTCAGGAAAGAACTCAAAGAACTCTCCACTTCTAGACATAATTACATTTTCATCTGCAAGAACACCCAATCTGTTTCTATGAAAGAAAATATCATTTATCTTCTTACCTATAAAACTTGGGTCAGGTGCAGAGTTTAAGTCTCCTGCTACTCTGCTACCTAACGTGGGTACATCATATGAAGTAGCTGATATAGTATAAGAACTTCCATCTATTTGAGTAAACCTAAAGTTTCCATCAGCAGTTCTTATTAATAAATGAGGAAATTTTGTATTCTTTATATTTGTTGGTGTTGCAGGTTTTATTGTTTCTTCCCACAAGTCAGTTTCATACTTTACAAAATAATTATCAAAATTATTTGAAGCGTCACCAGTCACCTCAACAACCATTCCATTGATTGCAGGTTGTGGTAAGTCAGCAAAGTTTTGAACTTTATCTTTTACAACTTGTGAAGCGTCATCACCAAATCCATCAGAAGCTGATATGCTTAAAGTTCCTGAAGATTTTATAATTGAAAAACTACTATCTCCAATGTTAGCTAAAGTAATTCCTGATGGACTTCCTATTGCACTTTTTAATCCATCACGAATTGCTTTAGTATCTGTGTTTGATGAAGTAAACGTAGTCGTAGTTCCATCAATCGTTATTGAATAAGGTGTGTTATTGACACCTTGTAAAACTGAATAAACTGCTTGTTCAATTTTTGCAGGACTTGTTGTTGTGTCCATTTCATTTGTAATACTTTTATTTAAAACAAAAGTGTTGTCAGCTACTGACACTAATACAAAATCATTTTTGGGGTCAGAAGAAGTTAAGTATGCAGTAGCACCAGTTTGATTAACTACTGACTTTTGAGTTCCATTAATATCATAAACTTCTATTGAACCATTCTTTACAATCACAACATATCTTTCTTGTGCGTCACGATTTATTGTGTGAACAAAACAATTACCAAAAGAAGATGTAGATAATTTAGCAATATAATTTGTTGGTGGTCTTTTTTTCAAACCCTCAACAACAGAACTAAAACCATTAACTTGGCTTGTAGCTTGTGAACTTAATCTTAATACCTCTGGTTGCTGACTTACACCCTGTACTAAATTAGGAATTGTACGTGATACTAAAGGCATTAATAACCTCTATTGTTTCTTGCTATTGTATATATTTGTTCTGGTGTATCGAAGATTGTGTAGTCACCAGTTCTCATTTCAGCATTTCTTAAAATTGACAATGCTTGTTTTTCATCTTCTTGTGAAAATTTGTGTAATGTATTTGCACCTAATGTTCTATCATGGAACACTCTGGCACTTCTTATTGTTATATATCTTTTTGCTTGTTCAGGTATTTCATTAAAAGGTAATAATAAAACCTGAGTGACATTTTCAAAATCTTTATCAAATACATCAGTATTTTTTGCTAGATTAAAAAGTTTGCCATCACGTTGAACTAAATCATAATCACCTTTACTTTCTAAGTTTGGGTCAAGTTCAACTCTAACTACGTTAGTAGCTACTGGAATATTGTTATTTGTATCTCTTGTTAATGTAGATTTATAGTGAGTGTTAAAATGCCAACCAGAACTTTGAACTTCTCTAGAAATTTCTGATAAAACATTTTTAGCCATTGTTCCATCAACTGGTAAAGACCCACTCAAAGAGTTTAAAGGTGCTTCTCCAATTGTTGAAAGAATAACATTTACAGCTTCTAATTCTGTACTTCTTGTTGTTGTAGTCATTATGGTAGAAAGCTATCGAACCATTGGTCTATTTTCTTTCCTATCCATCTTCTTAATTTACAAAACCAACACATCATATTTCTTCTCCTTTAAACAACAGGCGTAGATTGTCTGTGTTAATCTCTACGCCTGAAGTTATCGTTTATTACGATTTATTAATTGATACTGCACATTCTGGTCTTAGAATGTTTGAACCAATCATCATTCTTGCAGTCATTAATGTTCCCATTCTTCTTGGGTCATAAGTGCTTTCAAGAGTTAAGTCTTTTCTCTTTACAGAACCTATTGCACCTTTTTGGAAGATAGTCGCAACAATGTCTGAAGCGTTCACTAAGTAATCGTTGTTTTGTCCAGTTGCACTATCAGTAGACGAATTTACATAACTTTCTACTGCTGTGTTTGATTTAATTACTGGAACACCACCGATAGCTACTACAGAACCTTTACCGAAGTCACCATTGTTAGCTGAGAAATCTCTGCTTACAAGTTTATCAACATTTGCTAACTTGTAGTAAATGTCTGGTGTGACCACCATAAATCTGTCATTAGATGGAACATCATTCTCATCTAACTTTTGGATAGCTTCAAATACAGAAGCAATTAAGCTGTCCATATTTGTATCAGCGTCTGCGTCTACGATTTCAGTTCCTGCACCAGTTTCACCTGATATATTCGCTGAACTTCTTGACGCTTTGACTACTAATTGTAGTAAGTGCTTATCAACTTTCTTTGCTAAAGCACGACCCATCTCATTTGAAAAAATACTTCTCACGTCGAAATGGTTCTTTAGTTCATCTACTTCTGCTACGAAAGTTGAAGCAATCAACATATCATCTATGTTAATTACTTTTTCTGTTTGTTTTACAGACGAGCCAAGTATCTCATTTCCTGCTGTGTGATACTCTGCTGATATTTTACCAGTGACTGGGAAAGTAGCAGATTTACCACTCTGTATGTTTCTTACAGAAGTCATATTCATCATTTGGTTTTCTCTACCAAAAGCAGATAATACTTCTCCTGAGAAAATACGAAGAAAGAGAGCATTAGCGTCACCTGTTGCTAGGTTTTGACCTAGTCTTGTTGGTGTAGCGTTTGCCATAGTTTATTTTCTCCTTATTAACTATTTATTATCTACCTATTTACTTTCATTCCTAAGTTGTCACTCGTAAGTGGCTAAGTTAGATTTTAATAAGTACACCCCCCTAAAGAGAGGTGGTGTTAAATTCCCATCTTACTTTTTTAATTAATTGTGTTTTTGGAAAAATTCTATTTTTTCTATTTGTCCAACCCCTTTTAAATAGTTGAGTTGTTGATACCTGTTTAAAACCACTAGCTTTTAAAGAAGCACCATTTTCTGTTTCTAGAGTATAAGTGACTAATTTATTACCACCCATTAGTCTCCAAATTTTCCAACATCTTGAATACAAGACACTACAAAGATTTTTTATACCATTTTGTCTAGTACATAATCTTATAACTTCAGCAGTAAGACCATCATCTAATAATCTAGCAACTGGTCTTCCTACAATTGCAACAGCTTCAATTTCACCATTAATTTCAACTGCTAAACAAAATCTACAACCTACAACTCTTTTACTATGTTTATGATATTCAGTAATAAATTTATTTGCTTTTTTCAAAGTAAAAGGAATTACTTTCATTTGTGAAATCTTTTTGACATTACTTTCCAAAATTCTTCTTCTGTTAATCTTTTCTTTTTACGCTTTGTTTTGCATTTACACTCTTTGCATTTACATTTCTTTTTAAGTAATTTTTGTTCCAAGACGCCAAGACCTCAACGACCAGTAAACTGGACTAAGTCGTTTATCACCTTTTACTTTAGCTAAGATAGGTTTCATTCTATCAAAAAATGCTTTACGTCTCTTTGGGTCGTCACGCTTAATACTCATATTAGCGTCACCAAACCTTATGGTTTTTATCTTGTCACCATCTTTAACGAATACTTTAAATTTCTTATTACCTTTCGTTTCACGAATAATTTTATTTAATGGTTTATCTGCCACCTCTATTACTCTTTTTGAATGTTCTTTTTTTATGTTTATTCATTGATGAAAACTTAGGTCGTCTTTTGCTTTGGCTAGTCTTTTTAAATCTACTGCCTGTCTCGTGTTCTACTTTGTTGAGAAGATTATTCTTCTTCTTCGCCACCTACTTTGCTACTTTAAGTGCTTGTCGGTGTGCGAATTTGAACGACTTTCCTTTGTTCATCAAAGCGTTCATTATAGCCATGTGCTTTTTTGAATGATGAACACTATGTTTTTTCAAAGTTTTCTTTTGCTTGTCTGTTAGTGCCATATTAGTATTTGATTTTTAGTTTCTTTTTCTTTGCAATAGCAATTGCAGATTGTTGTTTTTTTGATTTACTTTTCTTTTTCTTCTTTGGGTACATCATTTTTTCTTCCTCACTTTATTTAATGTAGACATTCCAAAACTTCCTGAATACACAATAAGAATTGCCCACCAAAATTCTTGTGGTGCATTTCTTAATATTTCAAAACCTTTCTCCATAGTAGGTTGAGAAAAAGGTAGAAACAAAAACAAGAATATTAATGAAATCTTTATTGTTAATAGTTCATCTTTTATGGAATGTTCTTGTTGCTTGATTTGTTCAATAGAAACAGATTTTTCAGCTTCTATTTCTTTTGCTCTAATTATTTTATTCTTCTCCATCTTATGCTGAATAGCACCAATAGTTTTATCAGCTACTATCCTAGTCAAAGGATTTTTGAGAATAGGTAAAATAAAATTCAACATTAGATTACAGAACTTCTAGCTAGTTTTTCTTCTACTTCTTTTCTGTATGCAGGGTCTTTTGCATATCTTGGGTCATTCATTGCGTCAGTGACTTGTGCAACAGAACCAAAAGTATCTGTGTTAGTGACATTGACATCACCCTCAAATAAATTTTGTTGATTACTATTAGGTGACATACCTGCTTTAGACATCAAACCAAGAACTGCAATCTTAACTTGGTCTGTACTTCCATTATCTATTGTATCATTAAAAGCGTCTTTCTCTGATTGTGTTAGATTTTTAGAAGACCAGTCTAAAAGTTGTGCATAGTTATCTTGTCCACCAACAACCTTTTGAACTTCAGATACATCATTGTCTGCTAATGCTTTTTGACCTGCAATATAACCATCTACTAAATCTCTAGACAATCCCATAGCATCTAGTTCTTCATAACTTTTTTCTGACAATTGATTATTTTCTATGAACTCATCATAGTATTTATCTAATTGTTGAACTTCTTCAGGTTGAGTATTTTCTTCAACACTCTCTACTGGTTGTTCTTCCTGTTGTGGTGCTGACATTTTCTTTTCAAGTTCACCATACGCTTTCGCTAATTCTTCAGCAGACTTAAATTTTTCTGGCAACCAATTAGGTCTTGCAGGTTGTTCAGTAGATTGTGATGTATTTTCTGGTTGAGAAATATTAACACTCTCACCATTATTATTAACAACACCCTCATTAACATTTACACCTTGTTTGGCTAAATCTTCCTGAGATTGTTCTAATGATTTATTATTATTGTCTGGGTTTATTTCTACTCTATCGGTACTCATATTTATTCTCCTTGTGTGAGTTGGACATTGCCCTCATCATCAAGACCTGCACTGACATTAGAATTGGCTAATTGTTTTTGCATTTCTATCGCCACTCTTGGGTCAATCATTTTATTTGCAAGTTGCTGTTGTTGGGCTTGTTGTGTTTCTTGTTGGATTTGTTCTTCAGTTTTAATTAATCCCTGAGTATCTATTTGGTTTGCTACTGCAAATTTCTTAATAGCGTCTCCAAGATTAATATATCTACCTAGTGTTTCTGCCCCTAATGTTCCTGCAAGGTCAGACATAAATTGAAGTAATCTCAATCTATCACTGGCTCTACCAAGTGCTTCCATTCCAACAATGATTTTTGTTTTCACAATATCTTTTGGAAGTTCTGGTAAAAGTTTCTTTTGCCTTAATGTAGCTAATTTACTTGTTAGGTAAGGCAATTGAAATTCTGTTGTTAATATTCCATACACTCCACCAAGTGCGTCTTGTAATTCGTTAGCAACTAAACTTACTTCTGTTGCTGTCACTCTTTCTGCTTGTCGTTGAACACTAGCATTTAGAAGAAAAGCAAATTGTAATCTTTGCTCGATTCTATTCATACTTTCTAAAGCTACTCTAAAGTCACCAAACTTATTGGCTTGTAAAACTGAAACGTCTCCTGCACTTCCCTCTATGATTGCACCATTAGGTGCTTTAGCAATCGCACTTGCTCTAGTAGTTCCTGATGGATTTACCATCAACAGCATTTTTGCTGAAGCAGAAGAACCCTCTAATATAGAACGTGATAATCCCTCTAAAGATTTTAAGTCACCGAGATAACTTTCTACGTGACCTCTACCATAATTCATACCATCTATTCTGTTAAATCTTAATGCTATGAATGGTGATTTATCTAAGTCATAAGAAGTTTGTGCAACAATTTTACCTTTAACTTCTTGTGAAACTACAAAT
>CACEKW010000023.1 GCA_902560185.1 uncultured Pelagibacteraceae bacterium
CGGTTTCGATATATTTTTCACTGAAAAAGATAAACAATCTCCTGATGAAATAATAAAATCATATAATTTAATTCCATCAGATGTTTCTGAATTACAAAATCTTAAAGGTCCAGATGATTTATTCGCTGAAAAATTAAAAGAGTCAAAATCAATTATTGCAGTTTTAGGTAGTAATGTACCTTCACATGCCAACTATAATCGAAAAGCAAAAGCACGATTTCTTTCTAAAGGAGGAAAGCCAGAGGAATTCACTTATGCTTATCCTTATTCAATAGGTTCATTAGAAAAATTAGAAAAAAATGTTCAAGGTTTAGGATCCATTTCTTTTTTAGATCAACTCGATGGTATTATTAGATCCCTTCCTTTAATAGTTCAGTTTAATAAAAAGATATATCCAACCATGGGCTTAGAAATGGTTCGAGTTGGATCAAAACAAAAAAATATTTACGTCGAATTAAATGAGGTGGGTATTCAAAGAATTAGTGCTAGACCTTACAAAATCGAGTCTGATCCTAACGGTATTATCTGGATTAAATATAAAAAATCACAAAAAAAACAATATATTTCAGCCGGCGATGTTTATGATGGTAATTTTGAAAAAAGTTTTTTTGAGAATAAATACGTTTTAATTGGTGCATCGGCACAAGGTTTATTCGATTTAGTCAAAACTCCACTTGGTATAACTATTCCTGGAGTGGAAGTTCATGCTAATGTTATTGAAAATATTTTAGATCAATCATATTTAATAAGAAATCCAAACACTTACATTTTTGAGCTAATCTTTTCTATCATAATTGCTCTTTTAACATTTATTTTATCGCAAAAAATTAAACCGAAATATAGTTTATCAATCTTCTTTGGTAACATTTTAGCAATTATTATTATCGGTTTTTCCATTTATAAATTTAGATCAGAGTTAGTAGATTTTAGTTATCCAATTTTCATTGTCACAATAACATTTTTAACAGGATTATATTTTAGATTTATAGAAGAAAATAAAATGGCTTTAGCTAATTTACAAAAAGAAGCTAAACTTCTAAAAGAACGAGAACTTGCTGCAGGAGTTCAAAAAAGCTTATTCCCTGATATTTCAAAGTTTGAGAATTTTATTTTTGCAAAAAACGTTCCAGCAAGAGATGTCTCGGGAGATTATTTTGACGTTGTCAGATCAACACCTGAGGAATATTTTTTCACTTTAGCTGATGTATCTGGTAAAGGAGTTAAAGCTGGAATGTATATGGCAAAAGCGTCCTCAATCTTTAGAACTTTGACTAATTTAAAATTTCCTTTAGAAAAAGTTGTCTTTGGCGTCAATAATGAATTAGTAGAAGCAAAATTCAAAGGAATGTTTGTCACCGCTGTTTTTGGCAAATTAAATATTAAAACTGGCGAGTTAGTTTTTATTAATGCAGGTCATGAAAGTATTCTTACTTTTGATCAAAATAAAAATTATGAATATATTAAATCAGACATGCCACCGATTGGTATTGTTAAATATTTTACCGAGTCGATGGTGAAATCAAGTACCATTAATCTTAAAGATAAAACTTTTGTCGTTTACACGGATGGAGTTACTGAGGGGTATATGAAAAATGGGGAAGAGTTAGGGGCTGAAGGAGTGCAAAAAATTATAAACGAAATGTCACAGGTAACACCAAAGTCCATCGTCGAAGCTATCGAAAAAGAGCTTAACTGGGGTGCAGAAAAGTTAAGGGATGACATAACTTGTATGGCAATAAACATTAATAATACTGAGCTGATAAAGAAGAAATAATTTGTAACCCAAAATGAGTAATTTGGTTATTTAAATTTTCTTAATTTTATGTAGTTTGCAGTTGTGAAACGAATCTTTTTTTTATTGTTACTGTTACCCATATTGAGTAATTGTACTCAATACACTGCTGTAATAGGTCCGAGTATAACATTGGCTCAAACAGGAAGTTTTGCTCAAGCCTCTACCGCGTTATCAAAGTCAATAGCAATTAATGAAGTTAAAAAAGAATATGTTGCTAATAGTTTAACTGCTGAAAGAATTTGTCCAACTGCTCATTCGGCAGAAATCAATAAAATATTTTTTGAAACGATAGAAGAAATGGATTGTTATTACGACCCCCTTAGTATTCTTAGATAAATATCCTAATTTTATAAGTTTTTTATACTAAATTTTTTTTGACTCATAAATGAATCAAACTATAAATTTGTCTTATGAAAGCATTCAGAGAATTAAAATTAAAAAAAATCTTTAAATCTTTATTAAAAGGTTCTTTTAAAACAAAAGCATTCCTAATCTCTTTTGGGATTTTTTTTTCAACACTCGCTTTTGCAGCGGCCTTATCTGTAACATGGTTATCAAGACATATGGGTGGCAACCCAGCTTCTATAGGATTAACATGTTATGCTCATCCTAATTCTGAGCATCCAGATCCAGAAATTATATCAGCAGATGGTGCACAGGATCCAACAGATATTGCTTTTAGTAATGATGGTCTTACATATTTTACAGCTAATCAAGCTATGCAAAGTGGATACGATATAACAATGTATAAATTAACTAGTCCTTTTGATCTAAGCACACTTCGAAATGATTGCTCACAGAGTAGATTTGATTTAGGCCTACTGGCTCAAGATGGTGGAGCTGGGGGCGCTAGAGGTAGTAATGATGGTTCCGTTTGGGGAAAATTATTTGATATGGAATTTAGTCCAAGTGGACATAAATTATTTTTAGTTAATGGTCCATCATACTTGATGCAGTTTTCATTAAGTACACCTTTTGATTTAGCAACAGCGACATTTGATACGTTTCAAGATTTAACTCCAAATTATGGAAGTGTTGCTTTTAATCGTGATGGAACAAAAATGTTTTGGTTAGAAGGGGGAGGCAGTGACTCAGCAGATGCAACAAAAGTAGAAACCTACGATTTAGGTTCACCATTTGATATTACATCATTAACTTTAGTTCACACACTTGATCTTTCAAGCACAGCATTAAATAGTGCTGACGGCAATCAATTTTCTGTAGATATGAATTTTAATGATACTGGTAGTGCTTTTTACATATTAATTAATGACGGTGAGGATGAAACTCGTTCGGCTATATATCAATTTAGTTTAGAAAAAAACTACGACATGTCCACTGCGAGTTTGTTAGGTAGTGTAGTAATTATTCCTGATGGAAGAACTTATGGTGTTTTAGAAGGTTTTGAATTTGGTGATGGGGGAATGAAGCTATATGTAATAGATGCGCGCGGTGGCACTGGAGTTGATCAAACTAATGTATATCAATTAGAATGTCCTTACGGAGTTGTAGAATGTGTATCCAATCCAACTGCGAGTATTGGTTCACAAGTTGAATTAGTAAAACAAAATATTGATTTAAATATTTCCTCAATTTTTAGAAGATTTGAATGGATTAAAAGAAATAGAGACGGAGAAAACTTCACCAGTCATAACATCAACATAAATTATCCAAATCCTTTATTGAAGGGTTTAGCGATGAATTTGGAGCCAGCTGCTAAAGAAAAGTTAGCTACTCTTATAAGTACCCAGAAAAAGGATCAGAAAAAGTCTAAATGGTCTTCATGGAGTTTAGGTGACTTGTCGTTAAGTCATTTTGATAAACTAGGGTTTGAAAACGCAAAAAATATCAGAAATGAGGGAATAACATTTGGTGCTGATAGAAAATTTAGTGATAATAAATTTTTTGGTTGGGCAGTAAGATATGGTAATGGCAGATCGAACATTGTCCAAACAAAACAAAATATTCATATGGACTCTTTAACTTTGAATTTATATGGCATTATGCCAAAGGATAAAGAAAATTATTTAAATGCAGTTTTAGGCCTAAGTGCACTCAAAATAGATAGTCATTATTTAGGAAAAAAATCAGGACAAAGATACGGCAAACAATTGTTCACTGCTATAGATTTTAGAACCAAAAATTCCTATGGTAAATTAAACCTGACACCTACAACTAAATTTACTTTTGGAATTACAAGATTAGGTGAATATACAGATTTTTTAAGTGATGTAATTGACTCACCTACGCAAAACATAAGATACCATGAAGATACGTTTACAACTGGACAATTTTCTAGCGGATTTTTATTTGAGGCAGATCAGATAATAATAAATGATAAAACCTTGCAACCCATGGGTGGAATGGAAATTTATTATGATTTATCTCGTGATATTAACTACAATTATTCTCTTGTAGGTTCCAATCAAGTTAATACGGATACAATTGAAGGAGCATATAATAGAGCAAATTTAAGAACCAGTTTGGGTTTTGAACTGATCTATCCTGATGGTCTCACAATATCACCTTTGTATGAAAAAACATTTGCGCTTAAAGGATCAAGTTTAAATGATGGTTTGCTAGGCAAAGGTATTACAGAACGATTTATAATTAAAATTAGCCGCTCAAAAGAAATTGATGGAAATAATTTTGCCCTAGATTTTGATCCCCTTAATCAAAATTATGCAAATATCAGCTTCAATAAAAATCTTGGTAATCTAAATATCAAATTAAATTCTAACTATAGTTTATTTAGTAAAATCCCCGATTATGGTGCAAATTTAGAAATTTCTGGTACTTTTTAGTATTTTTAAATTTCAAATATTTTTTTTATAAAGTGTATATGAAAAAAAATAAAATCTACATATTTTTATTTAATTTTTTGACTCTAATAACTTATTTTTTTTCTCAAAACGCGTATGCTAATTTTATATCATCCGGCGACACACTTTCTACTTCCAACTATGAAATACGAAGATTCGATACTTCAGCTCAAACAACCGACCCTAGAGATATTACATTTAGTAATGATGGAAAAAAAATGTTTACGGTTGAACAACAAACAAGAAGTGTATTTGAATATATTTTATCAACACCTTACAACATATCGACAGCTTCTTTTGTCCAAAGCCTATCAGTTAGTGGTCAATCTAGTAAACCTTTTAAAGTTAAGTTTAACAATGATGGATCAAAAATGTTTATTGCTGGAAGAGGAGAAAGAAAAGTATTTGAATACTCGCTCTCTACAAATTTCGATATATCATCGGCATCAGTAACGTATACTGGAAATTTTATTGATGTTTCACCGCAACTTACTAGCTTTTTAAATGGTCTAACTTTTAGTCCTGATGGCAAAATTATGATTATTACTGAGCAAGCGTTTGGCTTGCATCAATATTCATTAAACAAAAGTTTTGATCTTTCGGGTGGAGCTAATTTTATAAGATCTGCTGCAGTGACAACACTTTTGAATGGATCTACACATAATGGTATAGTGTTCAATCAAAGTGGTACAAGATTGTTTATGGTAGACTCACAAGTAAATGCTGTTAATCAATATACTTTATCTGAGGGTTTTAATATTGCGACAGCTTCTTTTGATGGTGGTGCAAGGGATACCGAGACTGACGCCAGTAGTATAGACTTTAGTCCCTCCGGGTTAAGAATGTATGTTGCAGGAATTGATGATTTAGTTAAAGAGTATCACTTACCTTGTCCGTTCAATCTTTTTGCTGGAAAATGTACAGAGATCACTGAAGGAGATAGAAGAGGAGTGGCTGAAGCTCAAGTTAATATTGCAAACAGAACAATTGAACACTCAACAGACACAGCGCTCAATCGTTTAAAATGGATTAGACGAAATAAAGATCTTCAAGATTTAAGCTTTAGAAATATTAAACTTAATTTTTCTAATGAAATGTTAGCTTCTCTAGCTGAGGCTATTCAAGTTTCAACATCTCCTAAAGAAAAAAGTAAAAACAAAGATATCTTTTATTGGTCTGAGGGAAGTTTAGCTTTTGGTAAAGTAAAAGAAACAGACACTTCTTCTATGAAAAAAATCTATACCGATGGTATCACCATTGGTGCTGACAAGTTTACTGATGATGGAGAGATTAAGGGGCTAGCGTTTAGATTTAGTGAAAATGACGTGAAAGTAGGTATTGATGGAAGTAGGCTAGATACAGATACTTACAATTTAACCTATTATTCAACTACTCCAGTAAAAGATGACAATAGATTTTTAGATACGGTTGTTGGTATTGGTGCACTTTATTCAGATATCTCAAGTGTTTTAGATGGAAATAAATTAACTGGAAATAGAAATGGTAAACAAATTTATGGAACTTTAAAATTGAAAGAGGAGATTAAAAAAGATGAGCTTACCTTAATCCCTGCTGCTCAAATTGATTTAGGTTACACATTGTTGAGTAGCTATTCTGAAAGTGGAAAAACTGCAATGAGATTTGATAAACAAAGTATTCAGTCAAGAAATTTAAGATTATCTCTAGCTTCAGTTGAAACATTAAATAATAAAAAATATAAAATGAAAAGACATGGTAAGATTGAATATCAAGCCAACTTACATCGATCATCAAACATCAAGTATTCCTACATTAGTGATAGCTCAACTAAATATGATACCGAATTAAATTCTGGAGCATTACATAATATTAATGGTGAATTAGGTGTTGATATTATTTATGATAACAACTTTAGTTTATTTTTTATTGTTGAACACAATTATAAACATAGAGTTGGTTATACGAATAAAATTCATCTAGCAATTGGTTATTTGCCTCAAAAAAATTCTAATTTTGCTTTTAAAATTGAAGGTGATGACATTTTAAAATCAAAATATATTTATACTAAAAATGTCAATGGTTTGGATATTGATTTTTATTTATTAAATAATAATGCAATGAGGCCTGAAACTTTTGATGAAATCGCCTTAAATTTGAGGAAGGTTTTTTAAAAATATTATTTTAAAAGTTCTTGAAGTTTATTTTCTTTCTCTAGCGCTCTAACCTCATCATAACCACCAATGTGTTGGTCACCAAAAAATATTTGAGGAATAGTTCTTCTACCATTTGCTTTTTGAATCATTTCATCTTTTGCCCCGTCAACTTTGGCAACATCAATTTCTTCATAAGTTGCATTGTTTCTTGTAAGCAATCTTTTAGCAGCTTCACAATAATTACACATTGGACCTGTATAAATT
>CACEKW010000024.1 GCA_902560185.1 uncultured Pelagibacteraceae bacterium
TATTATTTGTTAAAGATCAAAAATTTTTTACTCCCAAAAAGGATTATTATGAGGGAAATACTTATAAATTTTTCAAAACAAAAATAAGAAAGATTTTTAAGAAAGATATTTTACTTAAAGAGATAAAAAATTATGATGAAATATTATTGATAGGTTCTGGGAAAGGGGTTGCCTCAGTTAGAACTATAAATGAGCTTAAATGGAAAAGAAAAAACCTAAAAAAATTCAAGTTTCTGTCAAAAGAATATGATGCAGTTATAAACAAATGCAATTCTTTTAGATTTTAATAGATGAAAGATCCAAACAATCCTTGTTTATTTTGTGACGTTAAAAAAAGTGGATGCGCTCATGAAAATGATTTGGCATATGCAAGTTATGACTCTTATCCAGTTTCAGAACATCATTGTTTGATTATACCCAAAAGACACATAAAGGATTATTTTGACCTATCTAATGATGAATTGGTTGCATGTAATGATCTTATAAAGATTGTTAAAAAAGAAATAACTAATAAAGATCCGTTAGTTAAAGGATTTAATCTAGGAACAAATATAGGAATTGTATCTGGTCAATCTATTTTACATTGTCATTTTCATCTGATTCCCCGAAGAGAAGGAGATGTTGACAATCCCCAGGGTGGAGTACGATCAGTCATTCCAAACAAACAACATTATAAAAGAAATAATTTGCCTGTTATAAAAGACAAATTGACCCCAGTTTGAGGTTGAACTATAAATTCAACTAGATATAAAACTTTAAAACTAATTCAAAATTTAACAAAAGGCGGAAATGTTAAGTAACAATCCATTTTCAATTTTATCAGAAACTATTTCACCCTTTGCAATGCAATCTTTTATCATTGCAATGGTTTTGTTAATTGCAATTGGAACTATTATTCAAATGATACATCACAAAAATTTGACTTATTTTTTTAACAACGCAAAAAAAGCAAAGCTGTCAGCAACAAAAAAATTAGGGGTTGGAGAAAAAGTTTCTGTCATTGCTAAAACAACAGTGGTTGATATTGGCACAACTTCTGAATTAGGTTTTGGAAAAAGAAGACTGGCCCATGTTCTAGGAATGTATGGTACAATTTTATTTTGGGTGTCTTCAGCTATTTTAGTTTTTTGTTACACAGGTGCCGATAAACCAAGTTCTCAAATTTGGTCAATGATTTGGCATGCAGGAGCAATATTAACATGTTTAGGAGGATATTGGTTTTGGTTTTTTTTAAGAGTTGATGTTTCAGCAGAAGCCCATCCTTGGTATAGAATTATAAAAGCTGATTTATTTGTTTTAGCATTACTTGCATGTTCAACTTTTGGGTTAGCTTGGTCATTCACACAATTTAATGGGCAAATAGGTTTGTCTTATTTATTTTTAATTTTATTTGTTGCATCTAACTTAATTTTATTCGGTGGTGTTTATTGGTCGAAATTCGCTCACATGTTTTATAAACCTGGAGCAGCTATTCAAAAAAATTTAGCAGAGGCAGATGGATCTAGGGATAATTTACCTCCACCAGCTGATGCCCCAGAACAATTTGGCCTGGGTATAAAAAGAGAAGAGCCAAAACATTATTAATATGTTAATAGGAAAGGGAGAAAAATAAAAATTATGTCAACTTTTGTATACATGACAAGATGTGATGGTTGTGGTCATTGCGTAGATATATGTCCGTCAGACATCATGCACATTGACGAAAATATAAGAAGAGCAAAAAATATTGAACCAAACTTTTGTTGGGAATGTTATTCGTGTGTTAAAGCATGTCCCAATCATGCAATTGATGTAAGAGGGTATGCTGATTTTGCTCCGATGGGCCACAGCGTTAGAGTTAGAAGAGAAGAAGAAAAAGGAACTATCTCTTGGAAAATTAAATTTAGAAACGGAACAGAGAAAAACTTCGTTTCACCTATAACAACAAAACCTTGGGGAAAATTTATTCCTAAACTTGCTGAAGGTGATACTCCTAATCAAGGAGAAATTAATTCACAAAGATTATATAGTGAGCCAGAGGGATTAAATACCAATAAAGAATTACCATCGGTTCCAAAAGAGTCTTTTAAAAAAGGTGTTTATTATTAATGGCTAAGCACAAAACACATTATGAGGAGTGTGATGTATTAGTTGTTGGTGGTGGAATGGCCGGCACAGGAGCAACATTTGAGGCCAGACATTGGGGAAGAGATTTAAAGATTGTTTGTGTTGAAAAAGCAAACATTGATCGAAGTGGTGCAGTCGCACAAGGTTTATATGCAATAAATTGTTATATGGGTATGCAATGGGATGAAAATCAACCTGAAGACCACGTAAGGTATGCCAGAAATGATTTAATGGGAATGGTTAGAGAAGATTTAGGTTATGACATGGCTCGTCATGTAGACTCAACTGTTCATATGTTTGATGAGTGGGGTCTTCCCATGATGAAAAATGAAAAAACTGGAAGATATCTAAGAGAAGGTAAATGGCAAATAATGATTCATGGCGAAAGTTATAAGCCAATTGTTGCTGAGGCAGCAAAAAAATCCGCAGATAAAATTTATAACAGAATAATGATTACTCATTTGTTAATGGATGAGTCTCAAGAAAATAGAATTGGTGGCGCAGTTGGTTTTAACATGAGAACAGGTGATTTTCATGTGTTCAGAGCAAAAGCAGTTATAGTTTCAGCTGGTGGAGCATCACATATTTTTAAACCAAGAGCAGTTGGAGAAGGTATGGGAAGAACTTGGTATGCACCTTGGAGTAATGGATCTGCTTACGCTTTACCTATTGCAGCAGGTGCAAAGATGACTCAAATGGAAAATAGAATTGTATTGTGCAGATTTAAAGATGGTTATGGACCAGTTGGTGCATACTTTTTACATTTAAAAACATATACACAAAATGCTAATGGCGAAAATTACGAGAAAAAATGGTATGAGCAAACTAAAGAATTAGTTGGAGAATATATTGATCATCATCCAACTCCTACTTGTTTGAGAAACCACGCCTTTATTCAAGAGGTTGCTGCAGGTGGTGGACCGATACACATGGTTACCAAAGAAGCTTTCCAAGATCCTCATTTAGAAACTGTAGGTTGGGAAAACTTTTTAGGGATGACTGTTGGTCAAGCTGTAGTTTGGGCATCACAAAATATTGATCCCAAATATACAAATCCTGAATTAACAACTTCTGAGCCTTACGTGATGGGATCACATGCAACATGCTCTGGAGCTTGGGTAAGTGGACCAGAGGATCTATCTCCACCAGAATATTTCTGGGGTTATAACAGAATGCTTACAATCGATGGACTTTTTGGTGCTGGGGATACTGTAGGAGGTAGTGCTCATAAATTTTCATCAGGTTCTTTTACTGAAGGACGATTAGCTGCAAAAGCAGCAGTTAAATATATAGAGGATAAAAAAGCAGAAGGAATTAATGTTACAGATAAACAATGTGAGGATTTTAAAAAGGCAGTTTACAAACCTTTAGAAACTTACACAGTAGCTCAAAACGAGATCACTGGCGGAACTGTTTCACCAAGCTATATTTCTCCAATACAAGGATTACAAAGACTTCAAAAAATTATGGATGAGTATGTCGGGGGAATTACCTCAAATTACATGACGAACGGCAATATGCTTAAGAGGGCTCTTGAACTTTTAGAATGGTTACAGGAAGATTTGGAAAATGTGGGAGCTGAGGATTATCATCAATTAATGAGAGCCTGGGAGCTTAAACACAGAGCTCTAACTTCACAATGTGTAACTGAGCATACATTATTTAGAGAAGAAACTCGTTGGCCAGGTTATTATTACAGGGGCGATCACATGAAACTTGATGATGAAAATTGGCATTGTTTAACAGTTTCTAGAAGAGACCCCAAAACAGGAAAATTTACTCTAGAAAAAGTGCCGGTTTATCATATCGTTGACGAAAAAGAGAAGAAGAAGGCTTCGTAACACCATATTCCAAACTTCTTTATGGACCTTTTGAAAAAATCTGATGAGGAGATATTTGCGATAGCCAAGCCTTTTTGGGATAATCTCGTAAGAGCCTCAAATATGAAAGATTATGGTGGCTTTACTAGAGATTTCTCTACCCAAATGCTGTTTGGCGCCAACGAAGTAGAGCTTGGAAAGCAATGGGCTAACAACAAGATTATCACCAACTTAAATGAGACCTATGAACCGTTCGGAACATTAAGAAGAGGTGATCATATTACCGTATTAATTAAGCAGACTAATAAGGAGGTGCCTGGGGAATTTTTAGGAAGGTTGGTCCTTGGTGTTGAAGATGGCGAAGTAAAAATTTTTGGAGCCACAATTTATTAATTAAAGTTTGACAATTTTTCTGCTGGTGCTATTGAGGATATAGATGCACCTTTCAAATATAAAAATTCTACAAAAAATCTTAAATTATAAAACAGCATTAATTAAAACAGGAATTTTTTCAGCAATATTAGCTTGCTGGGGTGTAATATTATTTGGAACTTTTTTAACTTTTAAATAAATTTTTTTAAAAAAGTTAATTATTTTAAATGGATGTATTTTTACCAATAGCACAAGTACATGTTACTGCTATTGAAATCATTTTATTAAGTGCTTTAGTTGGAGTTTTATCAGGACTATTTGGAGTAGGAGGTGGTTTTTTAATGACACCTTTCTTAATTTTTTTAGGAGTCCCACCCGCTTATGCTGTTGCTAATGAAGCAAATAATATTTTAGCTACGTCTGTCTCTGGATCTACTACTCATTATCTTAAAAATACGTTGGATTATAAAATGGGTTTTATGATTGTTATTGGTGGTGCAATAGGAACTATAATTGGCATTTATACATTTACTTACTTTAAAGACATTGGCAAAATAGATACTGTTATCTCACTTGCTTACATGTATATTTTGGCAATCATTGGAACTTTAATGCTTGTTGAAAGTCTTGGCGAGATCGATAAAGCAAGAAAAAATACTATTATAAAACGAAAATTACACGTTCATTATTGGATACATGGTCTTCCATTTAGGATGAGATTTCCTAAATCAAAATTATATGAAAGTGCGTTCACGCCAATTATCATTGGTTTATTTGTAGGTTTTATAGCAGCTATTATGGGTATTGGTGGAGCTTTCATATTAGTTCCTGCAATGATTTATATAATTGGTATGCCAACAAAATTAGTCCCAGGAACTTCTTTGTTTGTAACTATCTTTGTTAGTGTGATTGTTACTTTTTTACATGCATTTAATTATGGATCTATAGATTTAATTTTAGTTTTAATGTTGGTTATTGGTTCGATAATTGGAGTACAAACAGGTCAAAAAATTGGACAATCAATTGAAAGCTCCGGACTAAAAGCCTTACTAGCAGTTTTATTATTAATTGTTGGAATTGCAATTGCGTATGATACTTTTTTTGTTGATCATACTATGAACGGCATCACTAAGGTTGCGGAAAAGGATTTAACACCATTATCAGTTTTAGTTCAAAAATTTTCAAAAGATATGCCAATTGTATATAGTTTATTTTCAATATTTTTTGCTATAGCGTTAGGTGTTGCTGCAGCATTTATTCGAAGATTTTTATCTGATTTAAAAAAAAAGCACTTTAGCAAACCAGCAAAGTAAAAATTTTAAGCACTCCGGTATAATTTGGTCATAACAAATTCTCTATGACCTAAAGCCTCAGCACAAGTGAGTCTACCATTTGCAACTTTTAAAGTTGTTTTAATTAATTCATCTCCGGCTTCAGATAAATTCATTTCTCTTGAGAGAATTTTTGAAACATCACAATCAATATGTTCCCCCATAGATTTAACCGTTAAAGGGTTTGCGGTTAATTTTATAACTGGTTCAATTGGGTTACCAACAATATTACCCTGACCAGTAGGGAATAAATGAATATTAAATCCCGCAGCTGCTTGTAGCGTTACACACTCCGCTGCAGCAGATGAAGTATCCATAAAGTACAACCCTTTTCCTTTTTTTGGTTCTTCAGCTGGCTCTAAAACATCAACAAATTTACAATTTCCTATTTTTTGAAAATTTCCAAAAGCTTTTTCCTCAATAGTTGTTAAACCACCGGCTATATTACCAGCAGTTGGCTGACTTTCGGAAAGGTCATCAGTTGCTTCTTTTAAAATAAAATCATTGTAAGCACTCCAAGTCTTCATAAACTTATCTGAAGCTTCTTTTGTGGCACCTCTTGTAGCACAAACTTTTTCTGCACCTGTAAGTTCTGA
>CACEKW010000025.1 GCA_902560185.1 uncultured Pelagibacteraceae bacterium
AGGATTGCAGTTCTTGGACTTAATACAAGAAGGAAACATAGGACTAATGAAAGCTGTAGATAAATTTGAGTATAGAAGAGGTTATAAATTTTCTACTTATGCCACATGGTGGATTAGACAAGCTATAACAAGATCCATTGCTGATCAAGCTAGAACAATAAGAATTCCTGTTCATATGATTGAAACAATAAATAAAATTGTTAGAACTCAAAGACTTATACTAAGTGAATTCGGCAGAGAGGCAACTCCAGAGGAATTAGCAAAAAAACTACGGATGCCATTAGATAAAGTAAGAAAAGTTTTAAAAATTTCTAAAGAACCAGTATCTCTAGAAAAACCTGTTGGTGATGAGGAAGATAGTAGTTTAGGAGATTTTATAGAGGATACAAAAGCTTTAGCTCCTCTTGAGCAAGCAATTAAATCAAATCTAGGAGAAGCTACAACGAAAATATTATCTACATTGACCCCAAGAGAGGAGAGAGTTTTGAGAATGAGATTTGGTGTAGGTATGAATACTGATCATACATTAGAGGAAGTTGGTTTGCAGTTTTCTGTAACTCGAGAAAGAATTCGTCAGATAGAGGCAAAAGCTCTGAGAAAACTCAAACATCCAAGTAGATCAAAACAATTAAAGAGTTTCTTAGAAAGCTAAGATTAAATTTGGGCCGTTAGCTCAATAGTAGAGTACTGCATTGACATTGCAGGGGTAGTTGGAGCGTAACCAACACGGCCCACCATACAAGATTTGTTTATTGCTTAAAATTTCAAAACAAAGTAAAAATGAATTTCATTTGGGCCTGTAGCTCAGTTGGTTAGAGCAGTACACTCATAATGTATTGGTCCCAGGTTCGAGTCCTGGCGGGCCCACCAAAATAGTAAATTTAATCTTTTGAAAATTCCTCTAAAGATTTAAATAATGCATTTATATCATTATCATTTGAGTTTAAAATAGATCCAAACTCCTCTTTTTGAGTTCTAGCTAAGCTCAAACCCTCGATGATTAAATCTCTGATCAAGGGATTTTCTGAATTTTTAGTGTAAACTCTCCAATCAATTTTAACCTCAGGCCTTTCAGAAGTACCTTTTAAAAGGCTATTTACGATTGTATAATTTTCACTGAGAACTTCTTTAGATAGAACATCAATTTCTGGATTCGTATACTCAGATAACCTACTTGAGAAGCTTTTAAGAAAATATTCCCTAAATAATTTTGAGTATTTCTTTTTTTGGTCTTTATCTAAATTTTTTCTTATCGATCCAAGTGTATAGAAACCAATACCTTTAATATCAACTGTCTCCTCAGCAATTATTTTAAGTTTATTGATTTTTTCATCTTTTGACAAATTTTCAGAAAGTATCTTTGATGCTCTATTAACAGTTGATTGTACAAATATATCAGCCTCAATTGAGAAGGAGTTGCTTAATGTTAAAAAGTAAAAAAAAATTACTAAAATAATTTTTTTTTTATTCATATTCTGATTTTTATTGGCTTATCTCTTCCCAGTCACTATCATCTTGAGTATTTACTATTTTTCTTGAGTTAAGAATTTTTTGTTGTCGATCTTGTAAATACAAACTTTTGACTGATGCATAAAAGTCCAGTGAATTGTTCTCTAAGTTTTCAATCGAGTCATAATTTTTAGCTCTGAAATCCACACCAGATGCACCTTTTGAAAAATAATAATCTGAATTCTCAAAATATTGAGTGTCTTTATTTACGGTTACATTGTACCAAGGATCACCACCTAGGTAATTAAATGCAGAAGCGAATGTATCTCTAACTGTGCTGGGACCTAGAACTGGTAGAACAATATAACATCCTGGACCTACCCCTGCTTTTGCTAGAGATTGGCCATAGTCTTCTTTTTCATAATTTGTCAGTCCTAAATACTGTGCAATATCAAAAATTCCCAAAATACCCAATGTTGTATTTATAATAAATCTTCCAGTATTAATTCCAGCTTGTTTCAAGTCTCCTTGCAAAACATTGTTTGGTATTGTCAACAAATGGGAAATATTTTCTAAAGAATTACTTACTCCAGTTTTCGCTGGTGAAGGTAGTTTTCTGTATAATGATGCAACAGGTTTTAAAATCACTCCATCTAAAGTTTGATTAAATGCAAAAGTCACTCTATTAATCTTTTCAAAACAATCCTTTACTTCTGTAGGTTCATTTTTTTTTAATATTAAATCTCCATCAGATCCAGCGTTGACATTTAGAGTTAACGCAAGGGTTGTAAATATAATAATAAAGAATTTTTTTATCATGTTAATTTTATATTATATTGGACCATAAAGTAAAATAAGTATTAATTAAATATAAAAATGTATCAAAAAATAGGCTTAAAAGTGGCCACAAGTTATTCCCCGAATTTTAATTTATCCAAAAGAGTAAAAAACAGAATTAAATTTATTATAATTCATTACACAGGCATGAAAAAAGAATCTGCAGCTATTAAAAGACTACAAGACCCAAAATCAAAAGTTAGTTCACATTATTTGATAAAAAATAATGGTGGAATAATAAATTTGGTTCCTGATCTTTATGAGGCTTGGCACGCAGGTGTTTCAAGCTGGAAGCATTTCACATCATTAAATAAAAATTCAATTGGAATTGAAATTACTAATCCTGGCCACCAGTATGGTTATAGAAATTTTTCATCTAAACAAATTTTATCACTTAAAAAATTACTTTATTTTCTGATAAAAAAATATAGGGTAAAAAAAAATTGTGTTCTTGGTCATTCCGATATATCACCGAGTCGTAAAAAGGATCCTGGTGAAAAATTTCCTTGGGAAATTTTAGCGAAAAAAAAATTAGTTTTTTGGCACAATTTAAATCAAAAAAAAATTAAAAAATTTAGACATGACAATCTTTTAACAAATATTGAGGAAAAGGTTTTCTTAAAAAATCTTCATAAAATTGGATATAATGATGTTAAGGGTTTAAAATTTCAAAAAAATATGAAGTACCTTACACTAGCTTTTCAAAGGCGATTTAGACAAAGCCTTGTTAATGGTAAGATTGATAAAGAGTGCCTATTAATTAGTAAAAACCTTCTTTAACAATAAAAATTTAGCTTGAAATATCAAATTTTGGCAATAAATTGAATGAGCCAGATGAACGACTTATCGCTTTAAAATTTAAAAGAGGAAAGTCCGGACTCTACAAAGATGCAGTGCCAGGTAATACCTGGCAGGGGCAACCCTAGGGATAGTGCCACAGAAAATATACCGCCTTAACAAGGCAAGGGTGAAAAGGTGTGGTAAGAGCACACCGGTTCTATTGGTAACAATGAACGCTGGAAAACCCCACTGAGAGCAAGACTAAGTAGAGATGACATTGTTGAAAAACTAAAAGCTATCTTTGGCTCGTCATCAGGGTTAGTTGCTTGAGCTTAAGAGTGATCTTGAGCCTAGACAAATGGTAAGTTTAAACGACAGAACCCGGCTTATAGTTCATCTGGCTTTTAATCGAAATTAAATATCACTTAAATGTTCACGTTTTGACTCACTATCATCCATAATTTGCCTACTTCAATTATAAATAGTATTTGTTGACTCATTTTAAAAAAACCCATAATATCCCATAAATTCCCAAATAAGGAATTTATAGGACTTTATGGTTTATGTTTTTATCGACCTACGAAAACAAATTGGACAAAAAAGGAAGGGTGTCAGTGCCTGCAAGCTATAGATCATATTTGTCTAACTTAGGTTATAATGGTGTAATCTGTTATCCATCATTTAATAATCAATCAATAGAAGCATGGCCTCAAGACAGAATAGAAAAAATTTCAAATTCTATAGACTCTTTGAATCCTTTTGAGGAAAAAAGAGATTTTTTTGCAACATCAATTTTATCAGAAAGCACAAATTTACAATTTGATAGCGAAGGAAGAATTTCACTTACTTCAAAATTATTAAAACATGCAAAAATTAAAAATAGCATGGTCTTTGTTGGTCAGGGTAAAACATTCCAAATATGGGAACCAACAATATTTGAAAAATTTAAGGTCAATGCAAAAAAAAAAGCTAATTTAAATAGAGCCAGCCTTAAATGGGAGCATCAATTAAATAAATAACGGGGGATAATATAATGACAATCAATTTTAAGGTACCAGAAATAAAAGAACTTCAACCAAGGTTATTAGTCATGGGAATAGGTGGAGCAGGTGGAAATGCCATAAATGAAATGATTGATAATGGAATGCAAGGTGTTGAATTTATAGCAGTAAATACTGACGCTCAAGATTTAAAACATAGCAAAGCAAAATCTAAAATTCAAATTGGTTTAAATTTGACTAAAGGTTTAGGGGCAGGTGCAAAACTTGATATTGGTCAAGCTGCCGCTGACGAGTCTTTAAATGATATAGTGAATATTCTACAAGGTGCGAATATGGTTTTCATAGCTGCTGGCATGGGCGGTGGAACAGGTACGGGTGCTGCACATGTTATTGCAAGAGCTGCTAAGGAATTGAATATTTTAACAGTTGGAGTAGTTACATTACCATTCTTATATGAAGGTCCTTCAAGAATGAGAAGAGCTCAACAAGGTTTAGAAGAACTAAGAAGACATGTTGATACAATTATAGTTATTCCAAATCAAAATTTGTTTAAGATAGCTAATGAACAAACTACATTTGAAGAGTCGTTTAATCTTTCAAATAACGTCTTAATGCATGGTGTCCAGAGTATTACTGATTTAATGGTAAGACCTGGATTGATCAATCTTGATTTTGCTGACGTGGAATCCGTTATGGCTTCAATGGGTAAAGCTATGATGGGTACTGGTGAAGCTGAAGGAGAAGGTAGATCAATGAAAGCAGCCGAGATGGCTATTAGTAATCCATTAATTGATGATTATACTTTAAAAGGAGCAAAAGGATTATTAGTCAATATTACTGGTGGTAAAGATCTTAAATTATTTGAAGTTGATGAAGCAGTCAATAAGGTTAGAGCAGAAGTAGATCCTGAAGCTGAATTAATTATTGGCGCTATCACAGATCCAGAACTCGATGGAAAAATGAGAGTTTCAATTGTAGCCACATCTTTAGATGGTCAACAACCAGAAACAAAATCAGTTATTAACATGGTACATCGTATTCAAAATCGAAATCCTGGCTATTCCGATTTTGGTACAACTGTAGGCACAACCTCTTTTAATTTCCAGAATACTAATTCTAACCCAATTTCTGATGGTGCAACTGCACTTAAACTTGAAAATGAGATAGTATCAGAAGGTATTCAGAGTCAGTCAGTTGATGAAGTGAACAATCAGTATCATGAAGAATTGTTAAAAAATCAAGAAGCTGAAAATATTGTAGAAAACATTTCAGAGGACAATGATACTTCTTTTTCACAAGAAGCATTAAGCTCGTCTAATATTGAAGAATCCTCAAATGATTTAAAGGAATTTGGTGTGGATACAGATGAACCAGATCTATTTAATACAGAAAATCAAGCTTCAACATCTGAAGATTTGCTTGGATCATCAGATGAAGATCAAGAAGAGGATGATTTAGAAATACCTGCATTTTTACGAAGACAAAAAAATTAATGGTCTTCGAAAAAATAAATGGAAGCCACCATGGTATCGGATGCTCCAAAACATTATCCGGTATTGCTTAATGAAATAATTAGCATTATTACCCCTCAACATGGTGGCACATTTATTGATTGTACTTTTGGTCAAGGTGGTTACACAAAAAAAATTTTAAGTTATAAAGATACGCAGGTAATTGCGATAGATAGAGATATAGAAAGTAAAAAAATTGCGGATAAAATTTTTGAAAAGTTTCCAAACAGATTTATTTTCAAACATAAAAAGTTTAGTCAATTAGACAACCTCAAACTTAAAAATGAAAAAATCAGAGGGATACTCTTAGATTTAGGTTATTCTTTTACACAAATTAAAGATCCAAAAAAAGGTTTATCATTTAATTCTGTTGGAGATCTAAATATGCAGATGGGTTTAAATAATTTTTCTGCAAGTGATGCAATAAATAATCTGGATGTTCATGAACTAGAGAAAATTTTTAAATTTTTTGGTGAAGAACTAGAAGCCAAAAGAATTGCTTTTAATATTGTTAAAGAAAGAAAGACAAAAAAAATTGATACAAAAAAATTAGTCGAATTGGTAGAAAAATCAAAAAAAAGAAAAAGTTTTAAGACAAACAACTCCACAAAAACTTTTCAAGC
>CACEKW010000026.1 GCA_902560185.1 uncultured Pelagibacteraceae bacterium
TATTAACCATATTAATTTTAGGAAGATCAAAATTTTTCAAATTTTTGTTATTGAAAGTGCCTAGGATGATTACCAAAGAAATGTAAAAAATAATTTTCTTATTTATTTGTTGAAGCATCTTTTAAAATTAATTCAATAAGTTTAATAAAACTTATACCACGAAATGCAGCAATCTCAGGAACTAAAGAAAGTTTAGTCATTCCTGGCTGAGTATTAATTTCTAAAAGATAAAACTTACCCCTGTAATATTTAAAATCTGAACGGGTAACTCCTCGACAACCAACTAAATTATGTGCTTTTGAAGAAATTCTCATTATTTGTCCATATTTTTTTTTAGATAAATCCACGGGTATGATGTGTTCCGTTTTTGCTTTTGGATTATACTTTGCTTGATAATCATAAAATTTTCTTTTTGGTTTTAATTCAATTGCACCAAGTTTCTTAGAACCAATCATTGCAGCCTGTATCTCTCTACCAGGGATAAATTCTTCAATAATTATTTTTTTATAATCTTCTAAATACTTCAATTTTTTTTTAATATCTTTTTTTGTACATATAAACACATTTACACTTGAACCCTCATTGATTGGTTTTATCACGACTGGAAATTTAAGTTTTTTTTCAATTGTGCTAACAATATTTTTTTCATCTTTGCTGAAAGAAAAGGTCAAGAATTTTGGGGTCAATATTTTATTCTTTATAAAAATCTTTTTTGATAACACTTTATCCATTGCTATTGATGATGAAATCACACCTGAATGTGTATAAGGAATTTTAAAGCTCTCTAATATTGTTTGGATATAACCATCCTCACCAAACTGACCATGCAACGCATTGAAAATTTTGTTTGGTTTAAATTTTTTAACAACATCAAATAACTGAAAATTTGGCTCTGCTATTTTTACAAAATAATTATTTTTTTTTAATTCCTTAGCTACTTGTTTTCCAGTATCAAGGCTGATTGCTCTTTCTTTCGAAATTCCACCTGAAATTATTAATATTTTTTTCAAATTATTTTAAAATCTTAATTTCTTTTTCTAATTTTATACCAGTTTTTTCTAAAACCTCTTTTGATACAAATTCAATTAAATTGTTCATATCATTAAAAGAAGCGCTACCCTTATTTACAAAAAAATTACAATGTTTTTCTGAAATACAAGCATCGCCAAAACTTTTGTCTAAAGGAACTGACTCTTTAATTAACTCCCAAACTTTCTTATTTGTTTGTGATTTAGGATTTTTAAAAGTGCTCCCACTAGTTTTAATTCTAGTAGGTTGTGCTTTTTCCTTTTTTTTAACTAAATTCTCAATTTCATTTTTTATTTGAGATGGACTAGATTTTGACCCTTTAAATGAAGCACTTAAAAAAATCAAATCATCAGATAAGTTACTTTTTCTATACTCAAATTTTATTTCTTTACTTGGGATAGTAATGATATTTCCAGATTTATCGATTGCTTGAACTGATATCAATATATCTTTAAATTCTTTATTAAAACAACCTGCGTTCATTCTAATTCCACCTCCTATTGTGCCCGGTATACAAGATAAAAACTCAAGTCCACTGAGACTATTTTTTACAGCAAAATCTGATAAAGACTTGTCAGTCACAGCACTTCCAGCAATTATCACATCATCTCCAAGAAGTGAGATATTATTAAAATTTTTTCCTAATTTTATTACTATCCCATCAAATAAATCATCAGATATTAAAGTGTTAGAACCTGCTCCAAGAATAAATATTTTTTCCTGATTATTTACTATTTTTAAAAATTTAATCAGTTCATGAAGATTATTAGCTTTAAAAAAAACTTTTGTTTTTCCACCAATGTTAAACCAATTTTTTTTTTTAAGATCGTACTCAAATCTTAAATTTTCATCAAATTCTCTAAATAAAGTTTTTAGTTGGTCTAATTTCATTATATTAATTTTGGCAGTTCTCTCATCCAATTAGAGATGGTGCCTGCACCCATTCCAATAACAATTTTTTTTCCACTCATATTTTTTTTGATAAATTTGGCTAGTTGAAACTTATCATTTACTAAAAATAATTTTACTTTTGAATTTTTTATTAACTCTTTAGCAAAATTTATATAATTAAATCCTAACTTAATTTTTTCTCCCGCTGAATATACGGGGCATAGAACAACAATATCCGCATTCTTAAATGCAAGGGAGAATTCTTTTCTCAAATCTTTAAGTCTTGACACTCTATGTGGTTGAAAAATGCAAACTTTTTCATAATCTTTATAAACCTTGTTAACACCATCCAAAACTACTTTTATTTCAGTTGGATGATGAGCATAATCATCATAAAAATCAATGTTGTTGTAAGTAAATATTTTATTAAATCTTCTTTGAACACCTTTAAAATTTTTTAATCCTTTTTTTATATCAGAAATTGAAATACCAATAGTAATTGCAACTGCAGTAGCTGCAACAGAATTTCTTACATTATGAATACCCAGTAATGGTATTCTTATTTTTTTGATCTTTATTTTTTTCTTATTTGGAACATTTACTAATATATCAAATTCTGTAAAATTTTTATTTTGATTGATATTCTTAATAAAAAAATTTGATTTTGGATTAAGTCCATAGGTATAAAAATTTCTATTCCTTAATTTTTTGATAATCTTATTATTTACAGGGTCATCTAGACAAATAAATGATTTTCCAAAAGAAGGAACTTTTTTTATAAAATCAATAAAATGTTTCTCTAAGTCATCCATAGATTTGTAAAAATCCATATGCTCTCTGTCTATATTTGTTATAATTGAATAAGTAGGAGGTATATGAAGGAAACTTCCATCAGATTCATCTGCTTCCAAAACTGTCCAATCACTCTTGCCTAACTTAGCGGTATTTTTGATAGAATTTATTACCCCTCCATTAATAATTGTTGGATCTAATTTAGTTTTTTGCAGTATTGAGGTAATTAAAGAAGTTGTTGTGGTCTTGCCATGTGAACCAACTACAACAATATTTTTCATAAGAGAAACAATATGAGCTAACATTCTTCCTCGGGTAATAATTGGAAGTTTTTTTCTTCTAGCTTCAATATATTCTGAATTATTTTTTTTTATTGCCGAGGAAACGACTGCTATTGTTGCATTCTTTAAATTTTGTTTTTTTTGACCAATAAAAACTTTTATTTTTTCTTTTTTCAATCTATCTATATTTTTATTTGATGATACGTCACTACCTTGAACTTTAAATCCTTTACCCTTCATAATTAAAGAAAGTCCACTCATACCAATACCACCGATGCCAATGAAGTGAATAACCTCAGTTTTTGCTAATTCAATTTTCATTAATTATATTTAATATTTTTTGATTTACATTAATCCAAGTATTTTTGTAATTTAATTTTTTTAAATTTTCCTTTTTTTGTAAAAATTGAGAATTATCAGATAATATATTGTTTAAAAGTTGCTCTATATTATCCTCAAATGTCTCTTGATTAAGAATCCAACAACATTCTTTTTCTTTATAAAATAAAGCATTTTCAAATTGATGATTGTCTCTAGAATTTGGTAATGGTACTGCGATAAATGGTATGTTTAATAAAGATAATTCAGCTAAAGTTGAAGCACCTGATCTAGTTATACAAACATCTGAATTATTAATTATTTCTTCAAAGTTTTTGTTAAAACTGAAGATTGAACATTCAACATTATTTTCGTCATAGAAATTTTTTAAATTGAGAATATTTTTTTCATTGGTTTGTTGTAAAATTCTGATTGGGTGTTTTTTTGAAATATTAACAATTTTATTTTTTAGATTAACATCAAAGATATTTGCTCCCTGACTTCCTCCAACAATCAACAAATTTATTTTTTGATGGTTAAAATTTTTTCGTTTTAAACTATAAAATTTTTCTCTTACCAAGGGAAATATCGTTTCAATTTTATTTTTATATTTTGATGGAAAATTTTTTATTTTTTCTTCGTAACAAATTATTTTTTTACAAGAGCTTAAAAAAAATTTATTTGCTCTACCCAAAACTTGATTGGGTTCTAACAGGTAAATCTTTAATCTTAAGAATTTTGCTGCTAATAACAATGGAAGAGACATATAACCCCCGGTAGAGAATATTTTTTCAATATTATTTTTTTTTAATAATAAAAATGATTTTATTGTCAGTATAGTTACTAATATGAAATTGATTGGAAATAAAAATATATTATTTAATCGTGGGGTATCAATAATTCTTAATTGATAATTTTCATCATTTAAATATTTAAAACCCCTCTTATCAGTTGTGATTATTACTTTTGCATCTCTAGATAAATGTTCATAAAGTATTACTGCAGGAATTACATGGCCCCCTGATCCTCCTGTAGTTATCAAGTAATTTTTATTCATTTTGGATTTAGATTTCTTTTTGTAAAATTCAAAATTATTCCAGATAAAATTGAAACACTAATTATTGAGGAACCACCATAACTTATAAATGGTAATGTCATACCGGTTGTAGGAAATAATCTAATATTTACCCCAATATGAATTATAGTTTGCATTAATATAAGGCTTACAGATCCAACTAAAATTAATTTAATAGTTTTATCATTTTCAAAATTAACTTTTTTAAACACTGAATAAATAAATACTAAAAACAATAAAAAGATTAAAATTATGGCAATTACACCAAACTCTTCAGAAATTACCGAAATAATATAATCTGTATGTGCCTCTGGAACTCTATTTTTCAAAGTCCCCTCTCCTATACCTTTCCCAAAAAAGCCTCCACTCGTAATGGATTCTAAAGCTTTGTCTGATTGAAAATTGTAAGTTCCAGTCTCAGAATCTAAAAAAGATATTAATCTATTTTTAATGTATGTAAATTTTGAAACAAAAAAAATTAAGTAAAAAAATATTAAAATAATTGATGAAAATAAAAAAAAAAGTAAAAATATACTAACACCCGAAGTAAATATTAAAACTGACCAACTAAAAAAAACTAAAAGAGTTTGTCCTATATCTGGCTGTAATGATAATAATAAGGCAATCCCTAAAGTTATTATAAAAGAAAATAAGTACTTTATATAAATGTTGTTAAGTTTCTGGCTACACAATATCAAGCTAATAAAAATTATAAGAAATGGCTTAACTAATTCTATCGGTTGAAATCTGGGTAGGAAATATAGATCTATCCATCTTTTTGAACCCTTAACCTCTACTCCAATTATAGGCACTAAAATTAAAAATATTAGTGATAAGAAAAATAATAGGGAAGAATATTTTAGAAGTTGTTCTTTTTTAATTAAGGACAATACAAAAATTATAATTATCCCTAACAAAATAAAAACTAAATGTTTAAAAAAAAATTGGTAATCATTTGTGTCTAATTTATCAGAGGCAATTAATGATGTGGAAACTAAGGAAAAGAATAAACCTGTTAAAAATAATAAAACAATCAGTGATAAGAGAAACTTATCAATATTTTTCCACCAATCATAATAGATACCAAATAAAGTATTCTTATTTTGCATACATAAATCTTTTTACTAATCGATTAAAATATAAACCTCTTTCTTCGAAGTTTTTAAACCTATCAAACGACGCTGCACAAGGACTAAATAATATCGTATATTTAACAGATCTTTTTTTTTTGATTATAGAAAAAACGTTTTTCACTGCGTCTTGTAAATTTTTATAATTTTTAAATTTTACTTTACTTTTTAATTGTTTATTAAAAAAATTTTTATTTTCTCCATAAATAAAAGCAGTAACATTATTTAAATCTTTTTTTTTTAATTCTAATTTGTCTCCTTTTTTATAAATACCACCCAATAACCATAATATGTCTGAGTCTTTTTTTAACATTCCGGCAGAAGATGAGAAACTGGTAGATTTTGAATCATTTATGATAGTGAGATACTTCTTTTGGATAATAATTTGTTGACGATATTTCAAACCCTTAAAATTTTTTATCGTTTTTTGTAAAAGATTGTTTTTTAG
>CACEKW010000027.1 GCA_902560185.1 uncultured Pelagibacteraceae bacterium
AATTAAAAAAAGAAAAAAATAAATTTATCTTCAGTCCAAAGCTACTTGACAAATATTTGTCTGCTAATGGCACAATTAATAAACTACTTAAATATGCTGAAATAGTAATTATAAATAATAATATTACCAATTGAAGATAATAAAGTTTTTTAATATTACCCGAATAGAAACCTAAGGCCTTTCTTACTGCTATAGACAAGTTATTTTGATTTATAAAAGACAAAAGAGTATTAGCAATACCAATACCAGCAATAAGCATCGCACTTATTGAGACAAGGGATAAAAATTGTGAAAAGTTACCAATTACTCTTTTTAGTCCACTTGCTGCATTTTCTGGATATCTAATTTTTACTTTTTGATCATCTTTAAAAATACTTTCGATTTTTTTTATGATTATTTCTGGATTATCATTGTTATTAAATTTTACTTTATATTCATAATTTAAAAAATTTCCTATTCCGTTGAGTTTTAAGATATCTAAAGTTTGTTTACCTGTTAAAACCCAATCTCCAAAAGTCACAAATCCACTTACATCTGGAACAGATCTTACCTTACCAATAACAAGAAATTCTTGATCTTGAATTTTTACAATTTCATTTGTTTTTATATTTAAGGTTTTTGATAAACTCTCATTAATTAAAATTGTATAAGGTTCAGTTTGCATTCTTTCATAAGCATCAGCAGGTTCATAAGTTACTTCACCATATAAAGGATACTTTTGGTCAACTGTTTTTATTCTAGTAAATAAAGATTTATTTTTCTCTCGAGTTGTTGTCGAAAGCATTGTGCTGAATTCAACCATCTCTGATATAGTTGTAAACTCTTCAACTTTATTTAATAAATCTATATTTCCTTGATTTCTGTTATAATCAATCTCTAAGTCTCCACCTAAAAGCTCTTTAGCATTTTCTTTGAGTTCCTTTTTTAAACTATCCTCTATAGTAAATATTGCACTTAATATAAAAAGACTGATGAACAGAGTGATGATTATACTTGAGATTTTTTTATAGTTCCTTTTTAAATCTCTCAGAGCATATATTAAGATAAACTTGTATTGATAAAAATTATTTAATTTTTCCATCTTTAATTTTAATTTTTCTGTTTGCGCGGTTAGCAAGTTTTGGGTCGTGTGTTACCATAATTAATGAGGAACCCTCCTCTTTAACATACCTAAATAAAATTTTAGAAATCATATCGGAATTTTCTGTATCTAAATTTCCTGTAGGTTCATCAGCTAGAATTAGCTCTGGCTTCATAGCAATAGCTCTTGCGATAGCGACTCGCTGTTGTTCTCCTCCAGATAACTGACTGGGTAAATTATTTAGTCGATGTTTTAAGCCAAATCTATCTAAAAGAGATTTTGCTTCTTTTTCAGGATTTTTAAATTTATTCAATTCAAGAATTAAGGTTACATTCTCTAGGGCTGTATAATTTGGGATTAGATAAAAAGACTGAAAAATTATACCTATATTTTTTTTTCTGATTTTTGATACTTCATCCTCACTTAATTTTGTAATTTCGTGGTCTTGAAAGTATATCTTGCCTGAAGTTGGACGCTCTAAACCACCAATTAACATGATTAAACTTGTTTTTCCTGAACCACTTTCACCTACTATTGAAATAGTTTCTTTTTTTTTTGTGGTCAAATTTATATCTTTTAAAACACTAATATTGTCTTTACCAGTTTGGTATTTAAGATTTATCTTTTTTAATTTAAGAAGAGTACTCATGAGTAAAAGTTTTATTATTAAAATAATTATTATCTGTCTACTAACCATTAATGCATATGCAATCGAAAAGATTGTATTATTTGGTGATAGTTTGATGGCTGGTTATGGTTTGTCTGATGACAATAGTTTACCAGTTGTTTTAGAAGAGAATTTAGAAGCAAAGGGTTATAATATTGAGATTATTGATGGCAGTGTTTCTGGTAGTACGTCATCAGGTGGATTAAATAGAGCTGATTGGACTTTAAGTGAGCCAGATATAGATCTAATAATTTTATGCTTAGGGGCTAATGACATGTTAAGAGGCATCCAGCCAAAAGAAACAAAAAGCAATTTAGAAAAAATTATAAAAATTGCTCAAGATAAAAATATTGAAATTATTCTAGCTGGGATGATTGCTCCAACCTCGCATGGTTTTTCTTATAAAAAAAAATTTGACAAAATTTTTCCTGATCTAGCCAAAAAATTTAAAATAGTGTTTATTCCTTTTTTACTTGAGGGAGTGGCCATGAAGCCCGAGTTTAATCTAAGTGATGGTATACATCCAAATGAAAAGGGTACCATAATAATAAGTAGAACTTTAGAGGAGACAATTATAAAAACTTACAATAAAAAAAATTAGTTTTAGTGGAAAAAAAACCTTATCACCATTTACCAGACGGTACTTTTAGAAATCCTGAGGGTTCACCAAAACCAGATCCTAATGTTAAATGGTCCTTCAAAATTTTTAATAGAGAGAAAAAAAAGCTTGATATGACAGTTCCCAAAGAACATGTTATTGAAAAAGAGAAAGTTTTAAAAGACTTAAAAAAATTAGAAGAAGACGATTATGTAGGATGGATTGGCCATGCAACATTTTTAATTAAGCTTGGTGAAACAACAATTATTACAGATCCAGTATTTTCAAAAAATGCTGGGCCGCTAATTTTTGGACCTAAGAGATTTACTGAACCAGCACTAAAATTAAACGAAATTCCGCAAACAGATATTTTTTTACTCACCCATAATCATTATGATCATCAAGATATGATGACGATCCGGCGATTTCCTTTCAAAAATTCTAAAGTTTTACTTCCATTAAAACTTGGTAAGTATTTCACCAGAAATGGTTATAGCAGTGTGAATGAAATGGACTGGTATGATAAAATTGAAATAAATAAAAATTTAAAAATTACTTTTTTACCTGCTGTGCATTGGTCAAAAAGAAGTCTCACAGATACTAATAAAACTTTATGGGGAAATTTTTTGATCGAATATAAAGATATAAAGTTATTATTTGGTTGTGATACTGGAGTAGGAAATATTTATAAAGATATAGGTAATAAGTATGGTCCAATTGATCTTACATTTATAAATATTGGTGCCTATAATTTTTATCCAATAATGCCTTATAAAGATAAGTCGGTTTATCACACAAATCCAGAAGAAGCTTTAGAGGTTGCAAAAAATTTAAAGAGTAAAAAAGTGATTGGAATGCATTGGGGCACGTTTGTTTTATCCTTAGAACCAATCATGGAGCCACCTGTAAGATTTAAGGCTGGAGCGGAAAAATATGGATTTAAAAAAGAAGATGCAATTATTTATAAAATAGGCGAATTTGGATCTTTAAAAAAATTACTTGATTATAATTAATTATCTAAAATCTTCTTTTTAGCTTTTTTAAATTCTTCTTCAGTTAAAACACCATCCTTAAGGAGTTGATTTAATTTATCCAATTCATCTGTTAACTTATCATTATTATCAGATAAGTTATCTCCATGGTCCTGATCTTCTAAGCTCTCATTGGATTTATTTTCTCTTTTGGCCTCAAAGCCTTTCATGATAGCTGTTCCGCCCAAGTAAAGGACAAATGCTAAAATTGGTATCGCTAATCCGAAAAAAATTATTTTTTCCACAATTTAATCCTCATCATCTTCTCTCCAATTTTTTTCATACATTAACCATGCAGCATAAATTACTGAAAATGTTCCAACTATCATACCATAATCAAATCCAGTTTGTTTATCATATAAATACCAGCCTAATTGTGTCGCGCCAATTGGTGGAACTGTCAGTATGAGCATAAGAAGTGCAATTCTATAGGGGTATCTAGGTTTTTTCATAACCTATCTTATCAAAAAAAATTTATGGAATTCAATATTATGCTTGCGATCTTTTGAAACAGTCAATCGTATTTTTTAGCAAGCAAGCGATTGTCATTGGACCAACTCCACCAGGAACAGGTGTGAGTGCTTTGGCATTTTTTGAAACTTCATCAAATGCAACATCACCAACGATACCTCTCTCAGTTTTATTAATTCCAACATCGATCACTATTGTATCTTTTTTAACCCAATCACCTTTAACTAACTCGGGAATACCAACAGCTGCAATAATAATATCAGCTTCTAAACACTCTGCTTTTAAATCTTTTGTTTTAGAGTGTGTTATTGTAACAGTGCAATTTTCTTTTAGTAAAAGTTGAGTCATGGGTTTACCATTTAAATTAGATCGACCAACAACAACTGCTTTTTTACCATTTAAGTTAGGTTCTATCTTTTTAATTAATAAATAACATCCTAATGGTGTGCATGGAACAGAACTCTCATAACCTGATGAAAGATTTCCAACATTCATTGGATGAAATCCATCTACATCTTTTGATGGGTCAATCGCTTCAATAATTTTTTGTTTATCAATATGTTTTGGTAATGGTAATTGAACTAAAATACCTGATACAGAATTATCTTTATTTAACTCATCTATTTTCTCTAAAATAACTTTTTCTTCAACACTATCTGGATATTTAATCACATCGGATTTAAGTCCAACTTCGTTAGCAGATTTTTCTTTGTTTCGAACGTAAATCTGACTAGGAGTTAAGTCTCCAATCAAAATTACTGTTAACCCTGGAACTTTATTATACTTAATTTTAAGATCAGATACTTCCTTTTTAAGCTGTTCCCTTAATAGTGCTGCTTCTTTCTTTCCATCAATTAAAATCATATATTCTAGAATATCATTGGTGCGATGTAGAGCTTCATACACATTTCTATAAACCAAATCAATAGCAGTAAAATAATTGGAGAAATATCTAACGCTCCCAAATTTGGTAAAAATCGTCTTATTCTTCTTAAAAATGGTTCTGTCAACCTGTAAGTAAAATCTAAAACTGCATAAACAAATCTATTTTGAGTATTCAATACATTAAAAGCGATTAACCAGCTGATGATAACATTGGCAATCACTACATACGAATAAAGTTTTAATAATTGTAAAACTAAATAAAAGATAGCAATCATTTTTTTTCAATATAAATCGAAGAACTTGGAAATGCGAAAGAGGCCTTATTATTTTCAACAATTTGTTTTATTGCAATTGCAAGTTTTTCTTTTACTGAAAGCCATTCGTTCCAACTATCCGATTTTGTGAAACAACGCACATACATGTCTATAGAACTATCTGAAAACTTATCGACCCTAACTGCAATTCCTATATTAGTGTCAAAATCATCACTTTTTTTTATGTGATCTTCAATTTGATCTCTTATATTTTTTAATTGATCAACCGAAGTGTCATATTGGAGAGTAATAATCCAGCTAATTAACCAGTTTGAAGTTTCACTTACATTTACTACAGCATTTTCTGCAAATTGAAAATTTGGAATTATTGCTAATGATTTATCGAATTTTCTGATTGTTGTTGATCGAAAACCAATTTTTTCAACAATACCCTCAATTATTCCATCAACAGAAATCCAATCACCAATTTTAAATCTTTTTTCAACTAATACCAAAATCCCAGAAATTAAATTTTTAAACAAATCTTGAGCACCCAATGCAACTGCTACTCCAAACAAACCTAAACCAGCAATAATTGGTCCAATCTTTATTCCCCATAATTCTAAGACTGCTGCAAGCCCTAGTATGAATATTAATATCTTTAAAGATTTAATAATCCATCCAATGAGTTCTCTTGTTAATAATTTATCAAGACCACTTAAGATATATGAGACTGGTTCTATAATTTGATGAATAACCCAAAAAATTAATATGGTTATTAGAGTTCTATTTATAGTATCGACAATTTCTCTACCTTCCATAGAAAATGTCATGTAATAACTTGCTATAAAAAAACCTAAAACAATTGGTAAAAATCTTGCAGGACCAATTAAAGATTTTACGAAAGTATCATCTAATTTATTTGTTGTTCTTTTTGAGATAATTTCTAACTTTTTGATTACAA
>CACEKW010000028.1 GCA_902560185.1 uncultured Pelagibacteraceae bacterium
TGAAATTAAAAATCTTAATTTGAGTTCATTAATTAAAATCAAAGTTAATTTTAAACAGGCTGGTTCAGATCGTTTAGCTAATGCAATTAGTCTGCAAAATGGTAAAGATAATTTTATAATTTTAGATTTTGGCACTGCCACCACATTTGATGTAGTTGAAAAAAAATATTATAGAGGTGGCATAATAGCCCCTGGAGTTAAAATATCGCTTGATACTTTGTCTGACAAAGCCTCATTGATACCCCAAATAGATTTAAAGAAGATAAGAAATATAGTTGGCAACAATACAATTTCGGCAGTCCGTTCAGGTTTTTTTTGGGGCTATATAGGACTAATTGACAATATTATTAATTTGATTAAGAAAGAAACTAGAAAATCTTTCAAACTTGTAATTACTGGTGGTTACTCTGATTTGTTTAGAAAATCTTTAAAGACTCGTGTAATACAAAATAAAGATATCACAATTAAAGGATTAATTAAAATTGCTAAGTTAATTAAATAAATGAAAAAAGAATTATTATTTTGTCCACTAGGAGGTTCAGGTGAAATTGGAATGAACATGAATCTTTTTGGCTATGGTGAGCCTGGAAATCATAAATGGATAATGGTGGATATTGGAGTAACTTTTGCTGATGATACAATACCAGGCATTGATCTTATATATCCAGATCCTGGATTTATTGTTGAAAGAAAAGATAATTTATTAGGAATAATATTAACACACGCACACGAAGATCATATTGGAGCAATAGCTCACTTATGGCCAAAATTAAAATGTAAGATTTTCGCAACTCCGTTTACCGCTGTATTAATTAAGGAAAAATTTAAAGAAAAACACATCGATATAACAAAAGATTTACAGATAGTCGAGTTAAATGGAAATGTGCTATTGGAAGATTTTGAAATTGAGTACATTACTTTAACCCATTCTATTTTAGAACCCAATGGATTAAGAATTAAAACTCCCGCAGGTGTGGTTTTACATACTGGTGACTGGAAAGTCGACCCAAATCCCTTAATAGGTGACGAAATAAATGCGAAAAGATTAAAAGAGATAGGTGATGAAGGTGTATTAGCGATGATTTGTGACTCTACAAATGTTTTTAGTGCTGGCAGATCAGGCTCAGAGTTAGATGTAAGAAAAAATTTATTAAATATAATGGGTCGATTAAAAAAAAGAATTATTGTGACATCGTTTGCTTCAAACGTTGCTAGAATGGAGACAGCCTTTTATTGCGCTGAACAAACTGGAAGACAAATTTCACTAGTTGGAAGGTCTATGCATAGAATTTATAAGGCAGCAAGACAATGTGGATATTTACAAAATACCATTGATCCAATTGATCCAAGAGAAGCTAAAAATTTTGCTAGAGAAAAAATAGTTTATTTGTGCACAGGAAGCCAAGGTGAACCAATGGGTGCAATGATGAGGATATCAAATTACACACATCCTGATGTTTTTATTGAAAAAGGTGATGCAGTAATCTTCTCATCAAAGATAATTCCAGGAAATGAGAAAAAGCTCTATAAATTACACAATCAGTTAGTCAAAGATGGAATTGAGGTTATCTCAGAAGAAACAGAATTTATACACGTCTCTGGACATCCAAATCGTGAGGATCTTAAAGATATGTATCAATGGGTAAAACCAAAATGCGTAATCCCTGTTCATGGGGAGCACAGACACATGATAGAACACATAAATTTTGCTAAAGACATGCAAGTACCTCATCCGGTTCAAGTTGAAAATGGTGATATAGTCAAGCTATACCCTGGTGAGGCACCCGAGGTATATGATAAAGCCCCTAGCGGAAGATTGTATTTAGATGGAAATGTGAGTGTGGAAGAGGATTCTCAATCAATTAAAGATAGAAAAAATTTAAGTAGCAATGGATATTTGGAAGTCACTATATTAATAACACCTAAAGGAAATATCCACAATAACCCTGTCACAACATTTAGAGGTTTGCCCATTTATGAAAAAGATGAATTTCTTTATGGGTTAGAAGACGAAATTGAAAAAACAACAAGATCCTTTAAACTTGGAAGCAGACAGCAAGAAAGTAATTTAATAGACGCTCTTAAAATTGCTTGTAGAAAATTTACAAAAGAAAAAACAGGAAAAAGACCATATACTAATATTAATTTAGTAAGGATTTAATGAGTCCAACTGGCTTAGCTATAATATACATTATTATCTGGTGGATTGTTTTTTTTGCAATTTTACCAATAGATGTTGAAAGGAAAAAAATAGTTAAAGTAGATGGTGAAGATCCGGGTTCACCAGAAAATCCTAAAATGTTAAAAAAATTCATTTATTGTACTGGAATAACAACAATTATATTCATAGCCATTTATTTATTAATGAAATTTGAATATTTAAATTTAAGAAATATAATCATTTAACATGCATATTTCTAAATCTTTTATTCCTATTTTAAAAAATAACCCCTCAGAAGCAAAAATAAAGTCTCACCAGCTAATGTTAAGAGTTGGAATGATAAAACAATCTTCAGCAGGCATATACTCTTGGTTGCCCCTTGGTTTTAAAGTAATGAAAAAAATTGAAAGAATTGTTAGAGAAGAGCAAAACAAAATAGGTGCACAAGAAATACTAATGCCCACAATACAATCCAGCGAGATTTGGAAAGAGAGTGGACGTTATGAGGATTATGGTGAGGAAATGTTACGAATAAAAGATCGTCAAGATCGAGAAATGCTTTACGGACCAACAAACGAGGAATTAGTAACTGATATTTTTAGATCTTCTCTAAAATCATATAAATCATTACCTCAACTTCTTTATCATATTCAATGGAAATTTAGAGATGAAATCAGACCAAGATTTGGAATTATGCGATGTCGGGAATTCTACATGAAGGATGCATATTCTTTTGATGTTACAGATGAAGATGCATTGTTTTCTTATAATAAATTTTTCTTATCTTATTTAAAAACTTTTAAAAGATTAGATCTTACAGCAATTCCAATGGCAGCCGATACAGGACCAATTGGTGGAAATCTTTCTCATGAATTTATTATCCTAGCAGAAACTGGAGAGAGTAAAATTTATGCAGATAAAAGAATATTTGACTTGAATTTTGAAGGAACAAAACTTGATGTTAAATCCCTACTTGAATTGAGAAATCAATATGAAAAATTTTACTCAGTTACTGATGATAAATTTAAAGAAGATGAGTTTAATGAAAAAGTTTCAGAGAAAAATAGATTGAAAACTAAAGGTATAGAGGTTGGTCATATTTTTTATTTTGGAGACAAATATTCCAAACCAATGGAAGCAGCAGTCGATTTACCTGGGGGTAAAAAAGACTATGTAAAAATGGGTTCTTATGGAATAGGAGTTTCAAGATTAGTAGGAGCAATTATAGAGGCAAAATATGATGAAAAAAATGAAATCATGAAATGGCCAATTTCTGTTGCACCATATGATATTGCAATAATTCCTATGATTAATAAAAATGATACATCTGCACTCGAGAAAGCAAACAAAATAAGTCTTGAGTTAAATCAAAATAATATCGATGCGATTATTGATGATACTGATGAGAACTTATCCTCAAAAATAAAAAAAATGAATTTAATTGGAGCTCCATATCAAATAATTATTGGAAAACAAACTGAAGGTGATTTATTTGAATTTAAAGAAATAAACAAAGAAACTCAAAAAATTAATTTAAAAGAAATTATTAAGATTATTAATAAACAAAAAGCTCACAATTGATTTCAACTTTAGAAAAAGAAATTACATTTAGATTTTTAAAAGCTAGAAAAAAAGATGGCTTTTTAAATGTTATATCTATCTTTTCATTTATTGGAATAAGCCTAGGCGTTGCAGTCTTAATTATTGTTATGTCAGTAATGAATGGATTTAGATCAGAATTAATAAATAAGATAGTTGGTTTTAATGCTCATATAACTGTTGATACTTATGAAAATCAAATTCAAATTGATAAATTAAAGAATACTAATCTCAATCTTATCGCGAGTGAAATGATATTAAGCAACTCAGGAGAAGCAATAATTATTAAAAAAGACACCTCTAAAGGTATTATTTTGAGAGGTTATTCAAGAAAAGATTTTCCTAAACTAAAAATAATAAAAGATAAAACATTTGTTGGGAATAAAAGTAACTTAACAGGTAATTATATTTCTTTAGGGAAGGAGTTAAGTTTTACGCTGAATCTTAAGCTCGGTGATGATGTATCAATAATGTCATCATCAGGTGTAGATACAATAATTGGCAGTATCCCAAAGAAAAAATCTTTTACTATTGTCTCATTGTTTGAAAGTGGCTTAGCAGATTTCGATAATAATGTAGCATTTATCAATATTGATACTTTAGATGAATTTATGAATCTTTCAAAAAAAGACAGAAAGTTAGAAGTTTATTTAAAGGATCCACAAAATATTGAAAATCAAAAAGAGATTGTTCAAAAAATATTCCCTAATGATTTTGTGTATAGTTGGGCTGATACTAACAGTTCTTTATTCTCAGCTTTAAAAGTAGAACGAAATGTGATGTTTATTATATTATCTCTCATAATTATTGTTGCTGCTTTTAATATTATTTCAGGCTTGACGATATTAGTAAAAAATAAAACTAGAGATATTGCTATTTTAAAATCTATTGGTGTATTGAATAAATCTATTATAAAGATATTTTTTTTAGTTGGAGTAACTATAGGTACATCTGCTACATTGTTTGGAATAATATTAGGAGTTACATTTTCTATGTATGTTGAAAATGTCAGAAAGTTTTTAAGTGATGTTTTTAACATAAGTTTATTTCCTGAGGAAATATATTTCTTAAGCACGATGCCGTCTGAAATAAACCCATCTTCTATTTTTATTATTTCATTGTGTTCAATTTTTATAACAATAATTGTATCCATATTTCCAGCTATGAAGGCGGCCAAACTAGATCCAATAAAAGCATTAAAATATGAGTAATTTAATTCAGCTATCAAAAATTAATAAAAGCTTTTTAAGTTTAAAAAGGATAAATGTTTTAAAAAAAATTTCATATAAATTTAAGTCTGGAAAAATTTATTCCCTAATGGGACCCTCAGGCTCAGGTAAATCAACTTTATTAAATTTATTGTCCTTAATAGATCGACCTAGTTCAGGATCTATAATTATTGATAATAAAAAGATTGATCCAAACAATTCTCAAAAAAATGATCTATTAAGAGCTAATAAAATCGGGATAATCTATCAACAAGATAATCTTCTGTCTGATTTCACCGCAATAGAAAACTTAATCTTAGCTAGTTTAGCAAGTGGTAAAAATAAAGAGGACGCCTCAAATATATCAAAAATAATGCTCAAAAAAGTTGGTCTAGCAAAAAGATTAAATCACTACCCCTCACAATTATCTGGGGGTGAGAAACAAAGGGTATCGATTGCTAGAGCTTTGATAAACAATCCACAAATTATTCTTGCAGATGAGCCAACTGGAAGTTTAGATATTGAAACTGCAAAAGGAATTTTTGAGCTTTTAAAAAATCAGATAAAGCCTAATAGAATAATAATATTTGCAACTCATAATAGATTTTTTGCTAATAAGTCAGATTGCTTATTGGAAATAGTTGATGGTAATATAAAAACCATTAATGGCTGAGTCTCAAATTCAAAATTTTAATCATTTAAAAATACATTCTCAATTTTCAATATGTGAAGGGGCAATTAAAATTGATGACTTAAAAGAAATATCTAAAGAAAGAAAAATTAGATCTCTAGCTTTATGTGATACATCGAATTTATGTGGTGCCCTAGAATTTGCAGAAAAAATATCTAAAGTTGGAACTCAACCAATTATTGGTACTCAGATAAATTTTAAATTAGATGA
>CACEKW010000029.1 GCA_902560185.1 uncultured Pelagibacteraceae bacterium
TTTCTCTATATTGTGCTAATTCAAGTTTCATTGATCCTGATACTTTTTTCATAGCTTTTGTTTGCGCTGCTGATCCAACCCTAGAAACAGAGAGCCCAACATTAATTGCTGGTCTTATACCCTGGTTAAATAACTCAGTTTCTAAAAAAATTTGTCCATCAGTAATTGAAATTACATTAGTTGGAATGTAAGCAGAAACGTCTCCACCTTGAGTTTCAATGATCGGAAGAGCTGTTAATGAACCTCCGCCGTGTTCATCACTTAATTTAGCAGCCCTTTCCAGTAATCTACTATGAAGATAGAATACATCGCCTGGGTATGCTTCTCTGCCTGGTGGTCTTCTTAAGATCAGTGACATTTGTCGATAAGCGACTGCTTGCTTAGATAAATCATCATAAATAATCAGTGCATGCATTCCATTATCTCTGAAATATTCTCCCATTGCACATCCAGTGTAAGGAGCTAAAAATTGAAGCGGAGCTGAGTCTGATGCTGTTGCTGCAACTATAGTTGTATATTCCATTGCTCCAGCTTCTTCTAAAGTTTTTTGAATTTGTCTAACAGTTGAACGTTTTTGACCGACTGCAACATAAATACAATAAAGTTTTTGTTTTTCGTCACCTGACTCGTTAATTTTTTTTTGATTGATAATTGTATCAACTGCTACAGCAGTTTTACCTGTCTGACGATCTCCAATTATTAACTCACGCTGACCTCTTCCAATTGGTACAAGACTATCAATTGATTTTAGACCTGTCTGCATTGGTTCGCTAACAGATTGTCTCGGAATTATTCCTGGTGCCTTAACTTCAACTCTACTTTTTTTAATACTTTTGTCCAAAGCACCTTTCCCATCAATTGGATTTCCTAAACCATCTACTACTCTACCTAGTAACTCTTTTCCAACAGGAGTATCTACAATACTTCCAGTTCTTTTTACAACATCACCTTCTTTAATATTCCGGTCGTCACCAAAGATTACAACTCCAACATTTTCACTTTCTAGATTTAAAGCCATTCCTTTTGATCCATCAGAAAATTCTACCATTTCTCCTGCTTGAACATTATCAAGGCCATAAATTCTTGCTATACCATCACCTACAGACAAAACCTGTCCAACTTCAGAAATTTCTGCTTTTTCACCAAAATTTTTAATTTGTTCTTTTAATATTTTTGTAACCTCTGAAGGATTTATTTCCATTTATGCCTCTATCATTCTATTTTCTATTTGTTGTAATTTACTTTTTATTGAAGTATCGATCATTGTACTTCCCACTTTAACGACCAAACCTCCAATTAAACTTTCATCTTGTATGTAGTTTAATTTTATTTGAGATTTAAAATTATTTGACAATTCATCTGTAATTTTTTTAATCTCATCTTGATTAAGTGATTTTGCAGATTTAATTTCTGCTTTTAATTCGCCTCTTTTTTCCGAACATATTTCAATAAATGTTTTTAAAATTTGTTCTAGATAAAAAAATCTTCTTTTTAAAACTAAAAAATTTACAAAATTTTTAAAAAGGATCTCTAATTTAAAGTCTTCTGAAATTTTGTTAATTACATTGGTCAAAACTTCTCTGTTTAATGTAGGATCCTTTATAAAATTTTTAAAATCTTTATTATTTGAAATTAAATTTAAAAAAGCTTTTGCATTTATTTCTACATTAACCAATGAGTTAGTATCTTTCGCTAACTCATACAAAGCTAAAGAATATCTATTAGCTGAAGTATCTGAAAATCCTTTATTTTTACTCAATTTTTACCCTTCAAATGAATATGATTAATTTAAAATCACGATTTAATTAGCACATGCCTTTATAGTCTTCAAGTAACACATTAGCTAAAAATTAGTTTTTTTAAGCGTTAATTAAAGCTAATTGGATCAACATCAACTGAAAGTTTTATTCCTGAGGCAAATTTATATTTTGGAATTATTGATGCTAAACTATTTTGTAATTGAAGAGTTTTAGCACCTCTTATAAGTAATCGAATACGATATTTGCTCTTTAATTTAAAAATAGGAGCACTTACTGGACCTAAAATTTTTCCATTAATATTATTAGAGATAAATAGTTTGAATTTCAAAGCTTCTTTTTCTAATTCATTTTCCTTATTACCTGTCAAAATCAAAGAAATAAATCTTTGAAATGGAGGTAAATTATTTTTTTTTCTAATTTCTATTTCTTTATCAAGAAAAATTTCTGGATTTTTGTTTGTAATATCATCAATCAATTTTGTATTAAAATTATAAGTTTGAAAATAAATAGTAGACGGACTTCCTGTTCTTCCAGCTCTACCTGATAACTGATGATATAATTGTAAATTTTTCTCTGCACTTCTCAAGTCGTGGCCCATTAGTGATAAATCGATATCAACTACAACAATACAATTCAAATTTGGAAAATGAAAACCTTTGGAAATTAATTGTGTTCCAACTAAAATTTCAATTTCATTATTTATTATTTTTTCTAATTTTTCTTTTGAACTTTTTTTATTCATTGTATCACTCGAAAAAATTTCAATTTTTTTCGATGGAAAACTTTTTTTTATTTCTTCTGAGATTCTTTCCACACCAGGTCCACAAAATATAAAATCACAAAATCCTTCTTTAGAACATTCTCTATTCAAAAAACTTTTAAATCCACAATAATGGCATAATAAATTATTTTTATTTTTGTGATAAACTAAATTTACTGAGCAATTTGGACATGGAAAATTATTGAAACATTTTTTACACAAAACACTTGGGGAAAATCCTCTTCTATTTAGAAAAAATAAAACTTGATCATTCTTATCTAGGTGGAAATTTACTTTTTGAATTATCTCTTTAGAAAGCCAAGATTGTTTATCCATTTTAACATTATTCAAATTAATTATTTCATAATTTGGTAAAGAAGCATTTTGATATCTTCTAATAAGTTTTGAAGAGGTGTACTTTTTTTTCCTTATATTTTCGTATGTTTCTATTGATGGGACAGAAGTGATTAAATTTATTGGAATATTTTCAAATGATGCCCTAGAGATAGCCATGTCTCGAGCATTAAATATTATCCCTTCATCTTGTTTGTAAGATTGATCATGCTCTTCATCAACTATTATTAATCCTAAATTTTTAAATGGTAAAAATAAAGATGATCTAGCTCCAATAACAACACTAATTTTTCCATTCGTTAAGCCACTCCAAATAATTTCTTTATTTTTTTTTGGTATACCAGAATGCCAAATTGCTGCTTTGAAACCAAAAAATTCAAAAAATTTTTTTTCAAATTGATTAGTCAAACCAATCTCTGGCAACATTATTAATCCTTGATAACCTTTTTGCAAGATATGTTTTAAAGCCTCAAAGTAGACAATGGTTTTACCTGAACCAGTTGTTCCTTGTAAAACATGAACATTAAACTTTTTGTTCATATCATTTATTTCTGTAAGAGACTTTTTTTGTTCTGAATTTAATTGAAAAGAATTTTTGTTTAACCTAAAAGTGAACTCATCATAAAACTTCTTATCTAATATTGCTACTGGTTTTCCACTTAATAGGGCTAATTTGAGTGCCATTCCTTTTGGTACAATGTTATATTCTGAAAACCAGTTTAAAAAATCTAATGTTTTCTTTTTTAATTGTGGAATTTCTAATTTTCTAATTATTTTTTTCGTTTTATAATTTTTATTATTATCGTTTTCAAAATAATCCCACACAACACCTATTTTTTTTGATTTTCCAAAAGGGACTTCAACAAAATCACCAATTTTCAAATTTAATTTACTCTCGTAGGTAAAAGGATAATTAAATATATTTGGTATAAGAATCGGAAACTTCATACCCTAGTATATAACAATCTATAAAGTTTTTTTATTTATTACCTAATCTTATTCAATTATTATCAATTATGAACAAACAATATATTAAAATTAATCTATTTCTTTTTTAACAAATCTTTCAAAAATTTAGGTGTTATGCTTACAATAAAGAAACGCAAAAGTTTTTTTTGAAAAGAAAACTTATTTTTAATAAAAAAACTATCTCTTTCTTGAAAAAAATACCACTTCTTAAACTCTTCAAAACTCATTTTTCGATGTCTATCACTAAAATTTTCTCCATGTATTCGAATAGATAACAATGGTTTTTGTATTACATGTGCTTCCTCTATTTTGGATATTTTCATTACTGCATCAAAATCACCAATAATATTAAATTCTTTGTTAAAAAAATTTATCTTTTCAAGTAAATCTTTACTAACTATTAGACCACTAATTGCTACCTGATAATTTTTAGATAAAAAATCATATATTTTACCGTTGGGTAACTCGTTTTCATAATTAATTTTGAATTTGTCACTTTTTTGAAAAAAATAGTGAAATTTTGAATATGAAAATTTAAATTGCTTATTAAAAAAAAAACTTTCTCTTTCTGAGAGAAAATCATCATACCACCAATCGTCACAATCTAGGAAAGCAATAAACTCTCCATTGCATTTTCTACAGGCTAAATTTCTTGCTTCGTAAAGTGAGGTAAATTTTTCAGAATAAAAATATTTAAATCTTGATTCATTAAAACTATCAAATATTGCTTTGCTATTATCAGTAGATTGGTTATCCCAGAAAATTAGCTCCCAATTGGTGTAACTTTGTTTTTGAATACTTTCCAATGTTTGTTTAAGATATTTTTCGCCGTTATAACAATTTACAATTATACTTATTAGTTTTGACATTTAAATTTTTTTGAATTTCCAAACATTTTTTTACTTTTAAATCCCAACATCTGAAACAAGTGCTATCTCTTCTAAGAATGTATAGCCCTTTTTTCTACTGATAAAGCTGCCTCTTTTACAGCTTCAGAGAATGTTGGATGAGCATGACATGTACGCGCTATATCTTCTGAACTTGCTCCAAACTCCATCGCAACTCCAATCTCAGCAATTAATTCACCAGCGTGAGGACCTATTAAGTGTGCTCCCAGTACTTTGTCAGTTTTTTCATCAGCAAGAATTTTTACAAAACCCTCTGTATCATCAATGGCTTTTGCTCTTGAGTTTGCCATAAATGAAAATTTTCCAATTTTATAATTTATTTTAAGATCCTTTAATTGTTCTTCTGTTTTTCCAATAGAGGCAACTTCAGGACTTGTATAAATCACACCAGGAATAGTATCATAGTTAACATGACCTGATTGACCTGCTATATTTTCTGCAACTGCAATTCCTTCATCCTCGGCTTTATGAGCTAACATAGGACCACTTATTACATCTCCTATCGCATAAATATTATTTTGATTAGTTTTAAAATTTTTGTCTGTTTTTACTCTCTTTTTTTCATCTAATTCCACACCGATCTTTTGAAGATTTAATCCCTCTGTATTTGGTTTTCGACCAACAGATATTAATACTACGTCACATTCAAAATCTTTTTTGGTACCATTTTCGTTTAAAGTTGAAACAATTGCATTATTGTTATTCTTTTTAATTTTCTCTACTTTGTGCTGCATATGAAAATTGATACCTTGTTTTTTTAAAATTTTCATAAACTCACTAGAAATCTCTTTATCCATACCTGGTGTGATATGATCTAAAAACTCAACTACATGAACTTCTGAACCAAGTCTAGACCACACAGACCCCATCTCTAAACCTATGTATCCTCCACCAACCACAACCATTTTTTTGGGGACTTGTTCTAACTTAAGTGCTCCAGTGGATGAAACAATTACTTTTTCATCAATTTCAATTCCTGGTAATGATACTGGAACTGAACCAGTTGCAATTATAGTATTTTCAGTTTGTATAATTGTCTCTTTACTATTGTTATCTTTGATTACAATATCATTTTTAGATTTAAAACTTCCAGTGCCTTTAAAAT
>CACEKW010000030.1 GCA_902560185.1 uncultured Pelagibacteraceae bacterium
TGGAAAAAATTATTTAGTTGGATCCAATGGGAAATTCATTAATACCAAAGACTATTCTCAAAATTTACCCTTTATTTTTGGAAATTTTGAAACAGAAAAATTTTTAGAATTTAAAAATATTATTCTTCAAACTAAATTTGAATATAATAAAATTAAAAATTTTTACTACTTTCCCTCGGGGAGATGGGATATTGAAATGATCTCAGGAGTTTTAATTAAATTACCAATCACAGGAATAAAAGAGTCATTAAATTTATCAATTGATTTACTTGAGGATAAAGAATTTAGTAATATAAAAATTTTGGATATACGTCAAAAAAATCAAATTGTTATAAATGATTAGAGAAGTAGACTTTCGAACTTATCTTTATCTAAATAATACTCAATATATAATTTATGTTACCGACAATAAAACAAACGAGAAAATTTATTCTGAAAAATTAGCAATAGAAGAAAATTCTACAGAGTTAAAATTTAGAAAAATGGATGAATTTTTAGACTCTAACATATTAAAAATTGAAAAAAAATTGGATAGTTTTATTAAAGACATATACGTTATTTTGGATAGTAAGGAATTTCACTCAATAAAATTGTCAATCAAAAAAGATAATAATGGAAATCTTATAAACTCAGAGGCTTTAATTCATCCATTAAGTGATTTAAAAAATCTATGTCAATCGAATTTACTTAATAAAAAAATTATACATTTCTTTATAGAAAAATATGTGATCGACAATAAATTTTATACATCTTTGCCAGAAAATGTTAATTGTAATATTTTTTCTTTAGATACAGAATTTATTTGCCTTTCAAAAAATTTAATTGAAAATATAGAAAAGATCTTAAAAAAATATCATATTTCGATAAATCAAATTTTAAGTGCTGGTTATTTAGAAAAATTTAAAGATAGTACAGATAACACTATCTTTACAACAGCTAGTAGAATTATTGCAGGTCACAATAGTAATGAGGTTTTGCTAACTGGTAAAATTACCAAAAAACAGGGTTTTTTTGAAAGATTTTTTAACTTTTTTAATTAATTAGTATTTTATCGTAATATTTGTTGTTTTCAGTTTTTTTCTCAACATATTAAAAGTTTAATTGTGTCATTGTTAAGTCAAAAAACTCTAAAAAAAACAGCAACTTTTAGTGGAGTTGGACTACATAATGGTAAATTAGCCAAAGTGTTAATAAAACCCTCTGAGCCAAATACAGGAATTGTTTTTAAAAGAGTAGATTTACAATCAAACAATTATGTTTACCCAAGTTTTACTAATGTGACTAATACATTATTAAATACAACTATATCTAACGAGCACGGAGTAAAAGTATCAACTATTGAACATCTAATGGGTGCTTTATTTGGATTGGGGATTGATAATGCACTGGTAGAAATAAACAATGAAGAAGTTCCAATTTTAGATGGTTCAGCAAAAGAATTTATAGAAATTTTAAAAAGTTGTGGATTAGAAAAAAGCAAGGCGCCTATAAAGATAATTAAGATACAAAAAAAAATATCATATCATAATGGAGAGAAATTTATTTCTATAGAGCCTTCTAAGTTAAGTTTAGATATTAATTTTAAATTAAAATTTGAGGATTGTTTGATTGGAAATCAAGAAAATAAAATAAATGTATTCGAAGACGATTTGGTAGATATTTTTAATTCAAGAACTTTTTGTTTATTTGACGATGTAGAAAAAATTAAAGAAAAAGGACTGGCAAAAGGTGGTAGTTTGGATAATGCAATCGTTGTTAAGGGTAATGAAATCTTAAATTCTGAAAAGCTTAGAAACCCTAAAGAATTTGTTAATCATAAAATACTTGATTGTATTGGGGATCTATACACAAGCGGTTATAGAATAATTGGAAGTGTAAATTGTTCACAAGGGGGTCATTTCCTTACAAATCAACTTTTAAAGAAAGTGTTTGAAAATAAAGAAAACTTTTCAATAATTGAGATACAAGAAAGAAATCTTCCACATACTATTCTAAATAAAGCCTTATTAAGATCGATTGCTTAACACATATTGATCTTTGAAATTTTCCACTAAGTCTGTATAAAACAAATATGTTCAAGTTTAAGATTTTAGTTTTTTTAGTAATTTCAATTTTGTTTAGTTCATGCTCAAAAGACGTATCAAAAAAATCTATTATCAAGGAAAAAAGCTTAGAGTCACAAGTAAAAGAAGCATACAATGAGGGAATGGATGCTTTAGAAGGCGGCGATGTATTATATGCCGCAAAAAAATTTAATGAGGCAGAAATATTGTTCCCTCAAGGAAATTCAGCACCTCAGTCGGCAATAATGGCAGCCTATTCATATTATACTCAAGATTATTATGGTGATGCTATAGCAGAATTACAAAGATTTCTAAAAGTATACCCATCTCATAAAGATTTGGCATATGTTTATTATTTATTAGCGGTTTGTTATTATGAGCAAATTGTTGATGAAAAAAAAGATTTACAATCAATTGTAAAAGCTAAAGAAAATTTTAACATAATTTTAAAAGATTACTCTAATACAGAATATGCGATTGATGCAGAATTTAAATTAGATTTAATAGATGATATTCTAGCAGCTAAAGAAATGTATTTGGGGAGATATTATTATGATAAAAAAAAATGGATACCGGCGATAAATAGATTTAGAGAAATAATTGATAGCTACGACACAACAATTTATGCAGAAGAAGCTTTACATAGATTAGTTGAAGTGCATTATACGATTGGTTTAATTGATGAGGCTGAAAAATACGCTCAGTTATTAGGGTATAATTACCAGTCCTCAAAGTGGTATGAAAATTCTTACAGTTTATTTGATAAAAATTATGAAAAACAAAAAAAAAGGAGATTAAAAACTTTCAAGAAAAAAAGTGGAGGACTTATTAAAAAATTTAAAACTCTTTTAGAATGAGATGGATAAAAATAAAATTAAGAAAGAATACGATAAAAAAATTAAAAATTTAGTAAAACTTAACAAATATTATTACGAATTTAGCAAGCCTTTAGTTAATGATTATGAATATGATCAAATTAAAGCAGAAATATTATCTTTGGAACAAAAATATGATTTTTTAAACAATGCAAATTCACCCTCTAAAATAGTAGGTTTTAAACCATCTAAAACTTTTAAAAAAGTTTTACATAGAGTCCCCATGCTTTCACTTTCAAATGCTTTTGATGAAGAGGATTTAATTAATTTTGAAAAAAAAATCAATAATTTTTTAGACCAAAAAAGTTCAAACGAATTAGAGTATAGTGCAGAACCTAAGATTGATGGTATTTCTGCTTCTTTAATTTTTAAAGAGGGAAAGTTTATAATGGGACTTTCCAGGGGTGACGGTAAAGAAGGAGAAGATATTACAAATAACTTAATGACAATTGATGATATTCCTAAAAGTATCTCAGCTAAAAACTTTCCAGATGAAATAGATGTTCGGGGTGAAGTATTTATTCAAAATAACGATTTTGAAAATCTTAAAGACAAGTTTGCTAACCCAAGAAATGCTGCATCTGGATCATTACGACAAAAAAATCCTAAAGATACAAAAAAAATTCCTTTAAAATTTATTGCTTATACATTTGGTTATGTAGATAATATGGAAATAAAAAATCAAAGTAACTACTTACAACAATTAAGTGAGTGGGGGTTTAAAACAAATCCATATAACAAAACTATAAAAGGTATTAAAAATTTAATGAAAAATTACAATGAAATAGAAAAAAAAAGAAATGAGATAGATTTTGACATTGATGGTATCGTTTACAAAATAAATAGTTTTGATTTGCAGAAACGTTTAGGCAACGTTGCTAATTCACCTCGTTGGGCTATTGCGCACAAGTTTTCAGCCAATAAAGGCATTTCAAAGATTTTAAATATTGAGATACAAGTGGGTAGGACAGGGGCATTGACACCTGTTGCAAAAATAAAACCAATTAATATTGGTGGTGTAGTTGTATCGAATGCAACACTTCATAATGAAGATGAAATAATTCGAAAAGATATCAGGATAGGGGATATAGTAGTCGTAGAGAGAGCAGGAGATGTTATTCCACATATCATAGAGGTAGATTTTAAAAAAAGAAAAAAGAATTTAAAAAAATATATTTTTCCAATCAAGTGTCCTTCTTGTGGAGCTAAAACAATTAAAGAATACAATTTGATTACTAAAAAAAATGATGCAGTAAGAAGATGTTCAAGTGAGGGATACGAATGTGATAAAATGACTATAGAAAAAATTAAACATTTTGTATCTAAAGATGCTTTTAATATTGATGGTTTTGGAAAAAAAATTGTAGAAAATTTTTGGAAACTAAAAATGATTAGATTACCACAAGATATTTTTGTTTTGAATTATGAAAAAATAAAAGCAATGGATGGATGGGGACAACAGTCTGTCACTAATTTAAAATATGCAATCGAAGAAAAGAAAAATATTTCTTTTGAAAAGTTTATATATGCTCTTGGAATAAGACATATTGGTTTTGAAAATGCTAAATTGATTGCAAAAACACTTAAAAGTCCCGAAAATTTCATAAATCTTTCTCAAGAAAATAAAATTGATGATTTATTAAATATTGATGGGATTGGTGAAACTCAAATAAATTCTTTAAAAAAATTTTTTTTGAATAAGACTAATTTAAAGGTAATTCAAGATCTTCAAAAAATTTTAAAAATCCAGAAAACAAAAGAAAATCAAAAAGATGGTGTATTAAGTGATAAGATATTTATGTTTACTGGAAAATTGACAGGTATGAGTAGGGCAGAAGCTAAGTCATTAATAGAAAAAAATTCTGGAACAATAATCAGTAATATTTCAAAAAAACTTGATTATCTGATAATTGGAGATAAACCCACTAAACGGAAAGTTGAAGCTGCAAAAGAGCTAAAGATTAAAATTCTAGATCAGTCAGAATTACAGAAATTATTGAATAAAAGTAGCTAACCATCTTTTTTCACTTGGGTTTAAATATTTATGAAGTTTTGTGTAAATTTCTAAATTATATTTCCAAAGGTAAGTTTTTTCATCATTTGTTAATAAATCGAAATTAATTAAATCTTTATCAATTGGAGCTAGTGTTAAATTTTCAAAATATAATTTAGTTCTATTTTTTTTAACATAAATCAAATTTTCTATTCGGATTCCATATTTATCTTTTTTATAATATCCCGGTTCATTACTTAAAATCATTCCCTCAAGTAACTTTATCTTATTAAATTTAGAAATACCTTGGGGTCCTTCATGCACATTTAGAAAAAAACCTACGCCATGTCCAGTTCCATGTTGGTAATCTAAGTTGATCTCTTTTAAAAATTTTCTTGCTCTAATATCTATCAGATTACCAGAGGAATATTTATTTAAATTAGATTTTACAACTGCAATATGACCTTTTAATACTCTTGTAAAAATATTTTTTATATTCTTTTTTGGTTTTGAGAAACAAATTGTTCTAGTTACATCTGTAGTACCATATTTATATTGTCCACCAGAATCACATAAAAAAATATCTTTTTTATTAATTCTTTTTGTATTTTTTTTTGTTGCTCTATAATGAACAATAGCGCCATTCCCCCCGGTACCGGCAATAGTTTCAAAACTTGGATATAAATACTCTTTATTTTTTTTTCTAAAATTTTCTAATTTATTTTGTGCGTCAAACTCAGTAATTCTTTTTTTATTTATATTTTTGATCCAATGAATAA
>CACEKW010000031.1 GCA_902560185.1 uncultured Pelagibacteraceae bacterium
AACTTTTGGATTGAGAATCTAAAAGTTTAAATTTTGCATCAACATAATTTTGAAGAGTTTTATGTCTTTCAAGATGATCAGGTTTAATATTCAAGATTATTGAATACTTTGAACTAAATAATTGACTGTAATCTAGCTGGTAAGAAGATGCCTCGATCACAAAAATTGTATTTTTTGATATTTTTTTTTCATTCAATGGAGGGTTGCCAATATTTCCAATAAGTCTCACATCTTTTTTTTGATCTTTTAAAACCTCAAATAGAATTTTAGCAGTGGTAGATTTTCCATTGGTACCTGTAATAGTAATGCATTTATTTTTATAAAAAGTAAAAAATACATCTAAATCTGTATAAATTTTTTTCTTATAAAGTTTTAGAAATTTAGATAATTTACAATTAGCAATATTGATACCTGGGCTAATAATGATTATATCAAATTTTATTTTTAATAATTTTAATTTAGAAATTTGATTTGGATGTGTGTTTTTTAAATCATCAAATAGATAAATATCAGCTTTATTTCTTAAAAATTTAAAAGATGATATTCCGCTTTTTCCAAGACCATAGATTAATATTTTTTTTTTCAAAAAAATATTTTCAACTTTTTTTTTCATCTCAGTTTTAAAGTAGCTAATCCTATCATTGCAAGAATTATAGAAATGATCCAAAACCTTATTACAACAGTCGACTCTGGCCAACCTTTTTTCTCAAAGTGATGATGGATAGGTGCCATCTTAAAAATTCTTTTTCCAGTAATTTTAAATGAAATAACTTGAACCATCACAGAAACCGCTTCCAATACAAAAAGGCCTCCGGTAATTGCTAAAACTATTTCATGTTTTGTTATTATTCCAACAGCTCCCAAAGACCCTCCTAAAGACAATGAACCAGTATCACCCATAAAAATTTTAGCTGGAGGTGCGTTAAACCATAAAAATCCAAGGCATGAACCTATTATAGCTCCACAAAATATCGCTACCTCTCCAGTTCCCTCTATGTAAGGAATTTGTAGATAATCTGAAAATACAATATTACCAGTTACATAACTAATAAATGCAAAACATGCTGCCACCAAAATTACTGGAACAGTTGCCAAACCATCTAGACCATCTGTCAAATTAACGGCATTAGATGAACCAATAATTACAAATATTGCAAAAGGAATAAAAAACCAACCAAGATTAATGATTAAGTTTTTAAAAAATGGAAAATATAAATTAGTTATATTTTGGTAATCTATAAAATTTACATAAATAACAACACCAATAATTGATAATACAATTTGTAAAATTATTTTTAATTTAGATGAAATTCCTGAAGAGTTACTATACTTTATCTTTTTATAATCATCAAATGCTCCTAAAAGTCCAAATGAAACAGCAACGTACACACAAAACAAAATGTTAATATTTGATAAGTCTGCCCACAAAATTACTGATGTGAGTAAACCCAAAAGAATAATTAATCCACCCATGGTTGGTGTACCAATTTTTTTAATTATATGATCTTCAGGTCCATCATCTCTTATCGGATTTAAAATTTTTTGATTAGAGAATAATTTTATGAATGGGCCTCCAATTATTAAAACTATTATGAGTGATGTGAAAACAGATAAACCAGTTCTGAAAGTTAAGTATTTAAAAACATTCAAAAATCCAAACGTATCTACATAATTTAATAAAAATTGATAAAGCATCTACTTAATTCCTTTTAAATCATTTATCATCTTATTAAAACCTGTCGCATTTGAGGCTTTAACCATTAAATAATCGTTATTATTTAAATCATTTTTAATAAATTTAATCATTTGAGAGTTGGTTCTAAAAATTTTACCTCTTTTTGATTTTGCAATCTTTTTGAATATTTGACTTATATAGTTTCCCTTTAAGAAAATTTTATCAATTTTTGTTTTATTAATTATTGGAACAATTGTCTGGTGAAGTTTTTTAGAATGAGTTCCAAGTTCTAACATATCACCAAGTAAGAGATACTTTTTGAATTTTTTGCTATTTACTTTATCATAATTTAATATTGCAGATTTAAGGGATAATGGATTTGAATTATAACTTTCATCTATTAGGTTTATGTTTTTTTTATTTATTTTTATTCTTGATAAATCTCCTCTCCCTTGGGGAGTTGTAAAATTAAAAAAAACTTTTTTATCTAATTTTGTAATATCAATATTTATACTCATTACCGCTAAAGCAGCTAAAATATTATAAATATTATTTTGAAAATTGTTAGAAATCACAAAACTTTTTTTAAAATCTTTAGCTTTGATAGTTATTTTAAAATTATCATTATTTTTAATAATATTGATCAACTTCACATCAGATTTACGATTTTTGATCCCAAATGAAATTGTATTAATATTATTTTTGGTAGCTATTTTTTGATGTACTCTAAAAAAATTATCATCTGCATTTAAAATCACAAAACCATTTGGTTTCGTATTTGAAATTATTTCAGATTTTGCAAGTGCAATATCTTTTATATTCTTAAAATTTTTAGCATGAGCGTAATTTATATTAGTTATAACGCTTATGTCTGGTTTGATAATTTTTGATAAATAATCAATTTCCCCTTTTTTATCCATGCCAACCTCCAAAACTCCGTAATTATCGTTCTTACTCAAATTAAAAAGGCTTAGTGGAACTCCATATTTGTTATTATAAGATTTTTGGGAAATAGTTGTTTTAGAAATTTTTTTTAGAGTTTTGCCTAATAATTCCTTAAGTGTAGTTTTTCCACAGCTCCCTGTTATTGCAATTATCTTTGCATCAATATTCTCTCTGAAAATGGTTGATGTTTCCGTCAAAAATTTCAATGAGTCTATTACTTTTATTTGTTTTTTATAATCTAATTTTTTTTTAACTTTATTTACAACCACTATAGAAGCTTTTTTTTTCAGAGCTTCTTCTACAAACTTATTTCCATCATTTTTCCTGCCTCGTATGGCGAAAAAAATGTCATTTTTTTTAACTTCTTTTGAATTAATTCTAGCTTGTCCCAGAGTTAAATTTGTATTTAATTTTTTATCACCAGATGACTCTTTAATAAGATTTAATTTCAAATTATTCGATAAATTTAAATTTTTTAATTTAATTGCGTTTAAAATTATTTTTTTATCTGAAAAATAAATTTTTCGATTACCAATTTCTTGAATTTTTTCATGACCCTTACCCGCAACTAATAAGATATTGCCTGTAGTTAAATTTTTAACCGCTTCAGAAATCGCCTTTGCTCTATCAGAAATTTCTGATATTTTTTTACTATTTATTCCTTTTTTAATATCTTTTCTAATTTTGTTAGGATTTTCTAGTCTAGGATTATCATCTGTTAAATATATTTGATCTGCATATAATGAAGCTATTTTACCCATTTTTGATCTTTTATTTTGATCTCTATTTCCTCCACAACCAAACAAAAGAACAATTTTTTTATTAGGAAATTGCTCTCTTAGTGAAAGAAGAGATATTTTTAATGCATCTGGTGTGTGTGCGTAATCCAAGATAACTTTAGATTTATTTTTAATATTACCAATTTTTTCTAGTCTACCCTCAACAGATCTTATTTTTGGAATAACTGCCAAAATTTTATTTAAACTTAGATTACTTTTTTGAGCAGCTATAATTGCCATCATTATGTTCTTGAGTTGTATTTTACCTATAAGATTGAGCTTAATATTTTTGATTAAATTTTTATATTTGATTATTAACATTTGTTTCTCACCTACAAAATAATGAGATAAAATTTTAAAATGATTTTTTGAATTATTTATAGAATAAATCTTAAAATTTCTCTTTAATGCAATTTTTTTTATGTTTTTAAATTCAGGTATTTTTTCATCAGTAATTATATTGCCTTTAATAGATAGAAGTTTCTCAAAAAGATAGAGTTTTGCGCTTAAATAATCTTTTAAATTTTTGTGATAATCTAAATGATCTTGAGATAAATTTGTAAATATTCCTGAATTAAATTTTAAACCATCTAACCTATTTTGACTTAAACCATGACTTGAAGCTTCTAATATTACATCATCTATTTTTTGATTTTTAAGATATTCTAATATCTTTCCTAATTGAATTGGGTCGATGGTTGTATTGGATAAATTGATATATTTATTGTTTGATTTAACACCCAAAGTTCCAATTGATGCAACTTTTCTTTTATTAAATTTTAATATTTGATAATAAAAATCAGCTACGGAAGACTTTCCATTAGTTCCTGTAATTGCTATTAAATTTGATGGTTTTTTATTATAAATTTTAAATGAAACTTCAGCTAATAATTTTCTCACATTTTTTGAATGAATAATTAATACTCCATTTGGAAATTTTGTTATTTGCTTTTCAGTTACAATAATTTTTGAGCCTTTGTTTATTGCATCTAATATGAAATTATTTCCATCAATATTTGTGCCTTTAATTGCAAAAAAGATATTATCTTTTTTTACTTTTGAACTCTCAAAACAGATGTCAGAAAAAAAAGTCTTTTCATATTTTTTTCCAATATTTGGGAAATAATCTTTAAGTAACATTTAGAAATTAAATTCACTATATTTTGTGGCTAAAATAGGCCCAATTTTTTCAACAATTTGACCCGTGGCTTCAACTGTTGTCCATCCAGCAGTATTAAAAGGTGTTCCTTTATACTTTATATTTGATCCATCTCTATAATGATAAATATAGTTTTCATTTATTTTTGGTTCATCCAACATAACAGCTAAAACAAATTTTGGTTTAGATGTTGGAAATACTGACACAAAAGAATTAATCTTCTTATTTGAATACTCTCCATCGGCACTTTTTTCGGCTGTTCCTGTTTTACCACCAATTTCATATCCATTTACATTTGCTAATGATGCAGTTCCATCTTTTGTTGAAACAATTTTTCTCAAGATTGGTAAAATTTCTCTTGATAAGTCTTGACTTAAAATTTTTTCTTTTTTTTCATAATTGTTATTTTTGACCAACTTTGGTTTTATTTGATAACCCCCATTAACAACAATTGAATAAGCTTTTGCTAATTGAAGCAATGTAGTTGTAATGCCATGACCAAATGATGCTGTAGCAAGTGGACATTTTCCCCAATTGAATTGTATTGGTTTTCCTACTTCCTCAATATCGAAGTCAATTTTTTCTAAAACACCAATCTTTGATAAAAATGACTTAAATTTTTCCTCGCCCACTTGCTGAGCAATTCTAACTGAGCCTATGTTGCCAGAACGAACTAATATTTGTTCAGCAGTAAGATTGGATGGGATTTTTTTGTCGTATTCTCTTATTGGAAATCCTGCACACTTAAGAGATTTTGGCAAATCAACATATTCCGTTTCAGCAGTAATAATTTTTTCATCAAGAGCAGCGGCTAATGTGAAAGTTTTAAATACAGATCCAAATTCATAGACGCCTTTAGTGACTCTATTTATATAATTTGAATCTGAGATTTTTTTTCTCTGATTTGGATCAAAATCAGGAAGAGAAACTAAAGATAGTATTTCACCATTATTTACATCCATCAAAATTGCAGCACTGCCAATGGTATTAAAAATTTTGTTGAATTTAATTAACTCTTCTCTGATTAAAAATTGTAAGTCTTTATCTACTGTTAATTGAATAGGTTCTTTACTATTTCTTAAAATTTTGTCTAATGATTT
>CACEKW010000032.1 GCA_902560185.1 uncultured Pelagibacteraceae bacterium
TATAGTAAAGATGAAGTTAAAATAAAATGGTTTGAAGATGGAACTTTAAATGCCTCTGCTAATTGTATTGATCGACATTTAAAAGATAAAAAAGATAAAACAGCTATAATTTGGGTAGGTGATGATCCTAAGGATACTCAAAAAATTTCTTATAAACAACTTCATCAAAAAGTTTCAAAAGCAGCTAATGGTCTAAAAAAATTAGGAATACAAAAAGGAGACAGAGTAACAATATATTTAACGATGATACCCGAGCTGGCTGTTTTGATGTTAGCTTGTGCAAGAATAGGAGCCATACATTCTATAATATTTGGAGGGTTTTCAGCAGAGTCTATTTCTGGAAGAGTAAATGATTGTAAATCAGAATACATTATAACAGCTGATGAGGGTGTTAGAGGTGGAAAAACAATTCCCTTAAAAGCAACAACCGATGAAGCATTAAGTAATTGTCCTGATGTTAAAAAATGTATTGTTGTCAAAAGAACAGGAAACTATGTTTATTGGGATGACGACAGAGATGTTTGGTATCATGATCTAATTAAAGATGTCCCAAGTCATTGTGAACCTGAGGAAATGAATGCTGAAGATCCTTTATTTATTCTTTATACGTCTGGATCTACAGGTAAACCGAAAGGTGTACTACATACAACGGGTGGGTACATGGTTTATGCTTCCATGACTCATCAATACATATTTAACTATAAGCCTAAAGATATTTATTGGTGTACTGCAGATATAGGTTGGGTAACAGGTCATAGTTATATTATTTATGGACCCTTATCTAACGGAGCTACTACAATAATGTTTGAGGGAGTACCAAATTATCCGGACAGCTCAAGATGGTGGCAGATTGTTGATAAATATAAAGTTAATACTTTTTATACTGCTCCAACAGCTATCAGAGCCCTAATGCGAGAGGGTGATGATCCAGTAAATAAAACATCTCGAAAATCTCTAAAATTATTGGGTACAGTCGGAGAGCCTATAAATCCAGAGGCTTGGATGTGGTATTACAAAACAGTTGGAAACTCAAAGTGTCCAATCGTAGATACCTGGTGGCAAACAGAGACAGGCGGAATTTTAATTGCGCCTCAAACAGGAGCTATACCTTTAAAACCTGGATCAGCAACAAAACCTTTTTATGGAATTAAACCTGTTCTTGTCGATAAAGATGGAAAAGAAATTAAAGGTGCAGGAGAAGGGAGACTTTGTATAGCTCAGTCTTGGCCAGGCCAAATGCGAACTGTTTATGGCGATCATCAAAGATTTATTGATACTTACTTTTCTCAATTTGATGGAAAATATTTTACTGGGGATGGGTGCAGACGAGACAAGGATGGATATTACTGGATCACTGGACGAGTAGATGACGTAATTATTGTATCAGGACACAACTTGGGTACTGCTGAAATTGAAAGTGCTTTTGTTGCTCATCCTAAAGTTGCTGAAGCTGCTGTGGTTGGTTATCCACATGACATTAAAGGAAATGGACTTTATTGTTATGTAACTCTTAATGCAGGTGAGACTGAGACAGGAGATCTTGAAAGAGAACTAAAATTATGGGTTAGAAAACAAATAGGTCCATTAGCAACTCCTGACTTAATTCACTTTACTCCAGGGCTTCCAAAAACAAGATCTGGAAAAATAATGAGAAGAATTCTTAGAAAGATTGCAGCAAATGAACATGGTCAATTAGGTGATACTACTACTTTAGCTGATCCAAGTGTTGTTGATAGTTTAGTTGAAAATAGAAAAAATACTTAGAGACCTAATCTTTCTTGAAATTCTTTCTTAACAATATCCCATTTGAGAATGACTGAATTCAAAACTATTTTACGATCTAAAGTTTTTAGCTCCTCTGCAATTGGAGCCCACTTGTATAAAGATAATGCGCTCGGATTAAAAGGGAGATCACTATGATAAGTATCCCAATTCATTTTCTCAAATCTTTCATCAAAATTTTTTTTAGTGTTTTCGATAATATCTAAAGGCATTTTATTTGAAATTTCATCGTCTAGAATTTTAAAAAAAATTTCTTTAGCTTTATTGGTATCTTCATAGTTTGTAGTTGCTTTTAAATAAGAGAAAGTAAAAAACGTAAGATCTTGTAAAGCTACAGCATAGATATTCCACTTAGCTAAATTAACTGACTTCATAAATTCATCATTTTCAAAATGAAGAACATACCTAGTGCCCATCCTGGTCTTTAAATAACCATACAAAGTAACTTGTGAAACCCAAGCCGATTTTGTTTGAATAAAATCCTCTAATTCATCTAATGATTTTATTTTTTTTTTAGGGATAAATGCTTTAAAAAGGGCAAAAAGATAGATCTTGAAGTCCCTCAAGGTAAGATCTTTCCAGGTAAGTTTATATTTTCCCATAAAATAAGCTATTTTTGATAGTTATAACCCATAAATTTGACTAATTTGAGCAATTTTAACACTTTAAATCTCCTCGATAATGGTTATGGTTTTTGCCAGTTATAACTAAAAAGAGAGAGGTATAAATGTCAAAACAAGAACAACACTGGGAAAAATCCAGAGGTTTGCTATTCATGACACTAGCAATCTGGTTTGTATTCTCAATTGGCATCTTCTTATTCGGGGCTGAAATGAATGAAGTTACGGGACCATTTGGTTATCCATTAACTTATTGGTTCACTTGTCAAGGTTCTCTTGGTGCTTTCGTAATCCTAATTTTCTGGTTTGCGAACAGGCAGGAGAAAATTGATGAAGAGTTCGGCTTCTCAGAAAGAGGGGATGACTAAATGATAAAAGGTAATTTTATAGACAATTTACCTAAGGTTTATGGAATCTATACAGGTGGTTTTTTAGCTTTCATAATCATTATGTCAATTGCCGAGCAGATGGGTATGACTGCGAAAACAATCGGAATTTGTTTCGTTGCTTTCACAGTAGCCATTTATGCTATAATTGGTTATCTATCACGTACAGCTCAAGCTGATGCTTATTACGTAGCTGGAAGACAAGTGCCAACTGTATTCAACGGAATGGCAACTGCAGCAGACTGGATGTCTGGTGCATCATTCGTTGCAATGGCAGGAGGTATTTACTTCAAAGGTTACGGATATATGGCACTACTTGTAGGTTGGACTGGTGGATATGTGTTAGTTGCATCTTTATTAGCACCATACTTAAGAAAATTTGGTTGTTACACAGTTCCAGATTTTATTGGTACAAGATATGGTGGTAATTTAAGTAGATTCATGGCGGTAGTAGTCTTAACTGTCGCATCATTTACTTATGTGACTGCACAAATTAACGCTACAGGTACTATTGCATCTGTTGCACTTGATATTCCATTCCAATACGCAGTTTATGTTGGATTAGTAAGTATCTTACTATGTTCAATGTTAGGTGGTATGAGAGGAGTAACTTGGACACAGGTTGCACAATATATTGTACTAATCATAGCTTACTTATTACCAGTATTCTGGATCAGTAACAAAATGGGTGCGGGTTTCTTCCCACACTTCATGTTAGCTGATGAAGTATCAAGAATTGCTGAATTAGAAGCTCAGTTTGGTTTTGTGAAAAACTCTGCTGAAAATCTAAAAGAAGTGCCAAAAGGTTTGGCTGGAATAACTAAAGCTCACTCAGCAGTGAATGCAACGCCTTGGGCGTTTATTTCATTAGCACTAGCGATGATGATGGGAACAGCTTCATTGCCTCACGTGATGATGAGATATTTCACTACTCCAAGTGTAAAAGCAGCTAGAAAATCAGTAGGTTGGTCTTTATTCTTTATCTTCCTACTTTATTCTTCTGCTCCAATGTTAGCGACACTATCTAAGTTGTCATTGATTGATCCAACATTACCAACAGGTATTATTGGTAAATCAATTTCAGAAGTCCAAGCGATAGATTGGTATCAAAACTGGAACCAAGCAAACTTAATGTATGTTAGCGACTTTAACGGAAATGGAACTCTTGAATTAAACGAGTTTTTCATGGGTGGTAAAGCCGTTGTGTTAGCAACTCCAGAAATAGCTGGATTACCATACGTAATCTCAGGTCTAGTTGCTGCTGGAGGTATGGCTGCTGCCATGTCAACAGCTGATGGTTTGATTCTAGCAATCGCAAACGCAATCTCACACGATGTATATTATAAAATCATCGATCCAAAAGCTGAGACTGCTAAGAGACTAGTTGTTGCAAGGGTATTACTTGTAGTAATTGGTTTTGCTGGAGCAACTATTGCGGCTCTTGAGATTCAAGGTATCTTAGGTTCAGTCATCTGGGCTTTTGACTTTGCGATGTCAGGATTATTCTTCCCACTTGTACTTGGTGTATGGTGGAAGAGAGCTAACAAAGAAGGTGCTATAGCTGGTATGTTCTTAGGATTAGTTTCTGGTGCTGCTTACCTAGTTTGGGTAAGAACAGGTGGAAGTGGATTCCTAGGTATTACACAGTTAACATTTGGTATCTTTGGTTCAGCTGTCAGCTTAGTAGCTATGGTTGTTGTAAGTCTAATGACTTCAGCGCCAAACGCTGCAACGCAGAAAATGGTTGATGAGGTTCGAATACCATCAGGTAAATCGATCCTTGGCAAACAACACTAAATAATTATTTTAAGGGGCGATTAATTTCGCCCCTTTTAATTCAAGTCTTTTTCCAATATAAATTCTTAAATGTCGGCTAATTTTCACCCAATGGTGTACATTATTGATTACATACTTGGGGTAATAATGTGGACATTAATTGGCAGAGTTGCAATGAATATTTTCCAAAAAGAAGACTCTCAATTTTTTTTCATGAAAGTATTCGTAAAATTTACCAATCCATTACTACGAATTTTTAAACCAATTACACCTGAATTTATTATTCAACCGATAGTTCCGCTATATGTTGCTTGGTTTTTCTTTATGATAAGATTTTATTTAATGCCGTGGATTTTGGGATATTCTGTCATGGGAATGTTATCTTTTCCTTTGGAAAGTGAAATTTCTAGACAAATTTATCAATTTTTTAATTCAATTAAATTTTAAAAATTGGTACTAGTAATTTAGTTATCAATGAAAAAAATACAAATATCACCGTCAATCTTATCTGCTGATTTTAGCCAATTAGGAAACGAAATAAAACGTTTGGAAGACGCTGGGGCCGATATGATCCATGTAGATGTGATGGATGGGCATTTTGTTCCAAATTTAACCATCGGACCTCCAGTTATAAAAGCATTAAAAAAACAATCATCAATGATATTTGATGTCCATTTAATGATTTCTCCAGTACACAAATATATCGATGCATATTCTGATGCTGGTGCAGATATTATTACTATTCATCCAGAAGCTACAGATGATCTAAGTTCATCTATTTCAAAGATAAAACAATTAAATAAAAAGGTTGGGGTATCTTTAAATCC
>CACEKW010000033.1 GCA_902560185.1 uncultured Pelagibacteraceae bacterium
ATTTTTTTAAAAATTTAAAAAATTTAAAAAATTCTAAAAATCAAAAAATTAAAAATTTATTAATCTCTCAAGGTGCAACTGATGCTCATAATAATCTAGCAAAAATTCTTCAATTAATTAAACCCTACATCAAAAAATATAATTTAAAGGTACACATCAAAAGTTCAAACTTTATCAAACTACCGCTAAAATTAAGAAAAGATACTAATATAAAAATTGTTAATAGACTAAAAAATGTTTCAAGCCTTCTAAAAAAAATTCATTTTGCTATAACTAGTTGTGGAAATTTTTGTCATGAAATAAATTTTTTTGGAATAAAAACAATGTTTGTAACTTCAGAACCAAGAGAAATTTTAAGGGCAAAAAAATTACAAAAGCTTGGTTTTGGAAATTACATTAATCTAACCGACAAAAAAAAATTTAATAAAGAATTATTGAAATTAATTAATGGAAAAAATTTTAACGATAGAAACTTAAAAAAAATGAAATTTTTTCAATATAATGGTATGTTAAATATAGTTAATTTAATAATGAATATAAAAAAAAATGTACAAAAATAAAAAACTTTTTTTTATAGCTGAAGCTGGTGTAAACCACGAAAATAATCTTAATTTAGCTGAAAAAATTATTAAAGAGGCAAAAATGGGCGGTGCTGACGCGGTTAAATTTCAAACTTATAAAGCTGAGACTATTGCCTCTAAATATAGTCCTGCTTATTGGGATACTAATGAAATTAAAATTAATTCTCAATTTAAACTTTTTAAAAAGTATGACCACTTTAATAAAACTGATTACCAAAAATTAAAAAAAATTTGTGATCATTATAAAATAGATTTCATGTCAACACCGTTTGATAATGATTCAGCGTTAATGCTTAACAAATTTGTAAAACATTTTAAAATCGCATCAGCAGATTTAACTAATTATCCTTTAATTGAGACTATATGCTCATTCAACAAGCCAATTTTTTTATCAACAGGAGCAAGTAATTTTCACGAAATAAATGAAACTATAAAATTTATAAGGAAATCTAAACCAAAAATAAAAATTATTTTACTTCATTGTATATTATCCTATCCAACAAAGTATAAAGATTGCCATTTGGGTTATATACCAATTCTCAAAAAAAAATTTAAAGACTGTTTAGTTGGTTTGTCTGATCATACAATGCCAGACGAAAATTTAATTGTTTTATCTAAAGCTTATGAGCTTGGAGCATCTGTGATAGAAAAACATTTCACGGCTAAAGAAATGAAGGGAAAAAGAGGAAATGATCATTTTCATTCCATTTGTTTTGACGATATTAAAAAACTTCGAGAAAATATTAAAATTATTGATGTAATTAATGGGAATATGAAAAAAAGAAAAGTTCTTAAATGTGAGGAAAATTCAAGAAAATTTGCAAGAAGGAGTCTGTATACATTTGGATTTATAAAAAAAGGAGAAAAATTCTCTAACAAAAATATTATTCCCAAAAGACCTGGTACTGGGATAAGTCCAATTAAAATTAAAAAGATTCTAGGTAAGAAATCTAAAAATAATCTATCAGATGATACGCAAATTAGATGGTCACATATCAAATAATATCAACTTTAATGAAAGGATATTTTAAGAAGCTCTTTGATTTGTAATCAATAGGTCCGCAATTCGTATCCATGCGGGGCACCATCAAGTAGTTTCTTTTCTTAATTGCTCTATTTTGATTTTCTTTTGTAAACTTCTGTTTCTATCATAGAGAAGATTAAATCTAATTTTTTGATTAGTTTTTACTATAATATTTTTTGCATTCCTCACTTCAATATTATCAGCAACAGCAGAAATTGGTCTTTTTTTTGAATCTAAGTTTTTGATATTTATTTTAGATTTATCACTTACAATTTTACCTTTCCATCTTCTTGGTCTAAATGGACTTATTGGAGATATAGATAATCTTTTTGAATTTAAACTTAATATAGGTCCATGGACTGATAAATTATAAGCTGTACTTCCAGCGGGAGTAGAAACTAGTATTCCATCAGAAACAAGTTTTTTTATTACTTGATGAGAACCATTATAGATAGATAAAGAAGCAGCTTGCCTACTTTGTCTTAAAATTGAAACTTCATTTATAGCTATGTGTTTCTTAATTTGATTTTTTTTATTTTTAACAATCATCTCTAGTGGAAAAATCGTAATCATTCTTGCTTTATGTAAATTGCTTATGATATTTTTTGATGAAAATTTGTTCATTAAAAATCCATAACTACCAGAGTTTATACCATAAAAAAACTTTTTTGATTTTCTATTCTTTTTTAGTGTTTGCAGCATGAAACCATCACCACCAATAACAATTATAATGTTGGAGTTTTTAATTTTATTTTGATTAATTTTTTTTTGGATTACTGATTTTATTTTTAAAGATCTTTGATTTTTATCAGATATGATTTGAACTCTATTCATTTAATGGTGCCCTCGGCCAGACTCGAACTGGCACTCCGCAAGCGGCAAGGATTTTAAGTCCTTTGTGTCTACCAATTTCACCACGAGGGCATTAATGAATTTCATGAGTGTTTATGCCAATATTTATAATTGAACAAGATGAATAAGTAAAATTTTTTTATTTTATCTCTCTATGTACGAGGCTTGTACGAGATATCCTATATTATCCTATCTTATCCTATAAAATTTTCCATTATCTATAACTCATTAAAATTTTATCAGGATCACCTGCAAGTGAGGGATTTTGTTGTCTACCAAGTTCTGCTGCTTTTTGAGATATATTTTCATCCATATAAGCAAGAAGTTCACCATTTGTAATATTTTTATCTTTATTAATATCAGCATTACCCTCAAGACCTTTCATCAAGAAGTACGAAAAGATACCATGTTTAACTTCTTTTAAGCCTGAAGAGATTTGATTGAGTTGTGAAGCAGAAAATATTGTAAAATTTTTAGGTGTCTTTTGTTTATTGGCAATTACTCTTATTGGCCTAGCTGAAGCTAATAAGGTTTGGTCATCTCTAGTAACACCACTATAGCAAGTATCTAAAAATATTGTAACGTTTTTTGGAGAATATTTAATAATAGTTTCATGGAGCTCAGTTCTAGATATCCCAGTTCGCGTTAATAAATCACTGTCACCATCTTGTGGAAGAATATACAATTCTTCTCCATCAGAAGAGGCTAAGCCGTGACCAGCAAAGTAAACAATTAATTCTGTTTTATTTTTCTTTATTTTTCCAGGTAACCATTTATTTAGTGCCTCTAAAGTTTCAATCAAACCTGCTTCTTCATTAATCATTAATTTAATATTTTGTTCTTTAACACCAAATACATTTTTAGAATATTCGTAAAAAAATTCAGCATCAAGATTAGCGTAACTTGCTTTTGGATTTTTTTGATAGTCTTCAATACCAATAATAAGAGCTACTCGATTTTCTTTTGCATTAATTGTATTTGATAGTGGGTCTAGCTTTTCAAGTTTTTGGGCTATTGATTTTGTCTTTTGTATTTTAACATTGATTGTATATGGTTCAGATCGATTACCCCATTTGTCAATTGCTACAATTTTAATTTGTTCATCAACAGGACTAAATCGATCTATTTGAAAGACACCATTCTTAGCCTCGGTTAGTATTCCATCCACTTCTATATAAATTATTCCTTCAGTGTTATCTTTGACTTCACCTTTAATAGAGTAACTACTACTATTAAACGTTAATTTTTCTGCTATTTTAATTACTGGTGGATCTTCATCATTGATCTCATCTGGTTTAAATTCTTCTTGGGTCTTTTTAACCGTTTTATTTAAAACAGCTTTATTGCTTACTACATAAAGTTGGCTAAAGTCAAAAATTGGTATTTTTTTTGAAATGTCCTTATCAATTGAAATTTTTTTAATTACATTATAGTAATCTTCTAACAACCAAAAATCTTTTTGAAGAATTTTTTGTCTTTCTTTCCACTCATCAGTTCCTTTTTTATATTCAACTAAATCATGAATATCACTTGTATAACCATTTTTATGATCAACAAGATACTCAATATACTCTTTTTCTTTGACTAGATATGCAATTCTTAATTCCATTTTAGAGCTAATAATTTTGGGTGTAATTTCCAAGGTCTTAATGTCTGAATTGTTAAATTCGTAGTTTTCATTAATTTTTTTATGAGAAACGTAATCAATTTTAATTTTTTCATTAGGTTTAGACTCTTTTATTAATTGTACAAATTTATATGCATTACTTGCAGGCATATTATTTACTCTAATAATAATATCTTTCTCCTCAAGATTAGTTTCTATTGCAGGGAGATCTTTTTGAAAACTTATTATTTGAACTCCTTTATTGTCAGGAAGATCCTTAGTTTCAACACCTATCATAAGCCTAACACCATAAATATGTGAAACATCCTTTTTATATAAATTAACTTCTTTTATTTTTCCTTCTTCATCAAAAAAAATTTGCCCAAATTTAGAATTAGGATCAAAAACTTTACAATTTTCATAGATACCAAAAACTTCTTGCTTTGCTCTTTTTTTATTTTTTTCTAGATACCTAACTAAACCATGTTTGATGCAATCATTCTCATAGTAGGCATCAATTATATAAGGAGTTTTATTTTCGTCCTCTAACTCTCCACTGAAGCTATTAAATCCAGTAGCTTGTATTAAAGGTTTGGTACTATCTTGATCATCATATTTTTGATCTTCTTTCCTTACAATAAGTTTATCTTTACCGGTTAATTTTAAATATTGTTCGTATGTAAGTTTATTTTTTAAAAAAATATTCTCTAAAAGATATTCTATCTCAAATTCTTTAGCAGGCCTGAACTCTGTTTTATTTACAATTGCTATTCCATTAGAATCTACTTTTGGTTTATTTTTTTTTGAATATTCGTAAGTTTCGAAATTTATTTTTCCATCTATAATCCATGACCCATCACGCATATTTCCTTTGTGAAAATAACCTACAAATATTTGACCAGCTTCGAATTTTAGAATTCCATAACCATTATT
>CACEKW010000034.1 GCA_902560185.1 uncultured Pelagibacteraceae bacterium
ATCCAAAAAAAATAATTATTGAAAAAAAAAAAACATAAATTAATTTTTTTTTATTTAAAAGTTTTTCTCTAAATTTATTAATTAAAAAAGATATTATAATTATCGATGAAATGGGCATCAAAAATACTGATGATCTCCAAGGGAATACGAGTGCAAGACTATTTATTTCTACAAAATATTGGATTATTGATAAAAAAATTGAACAGAAGCCGAAAATACCTAAGGAAATAAATAATTTTGTTTTATCTCTAATTAAAATTAAAGAAATAAAAAATGTGATAATTGAAATGATATCCTTATATGAAAACCAGTAATGAATATCAGCGTGATGAGGTATTCTTTTCATTAAAATTTCTTGGCCTAAAATTGTTGTATCTCTATCTAGATTGAGAAAATTGAAAAAAACAAAAATTGTTATTGGCAATATTAAAAAGGAATAATAAAGAAAAATCTTAAATAAGTCTGTGTATTTTTTAAATAAAAAAAAGTACGTCGAAAACCCTAGAACTAAAAATCCTGAGTGGATTATATACGTGGGATGAAAAGATGCACTAATACAAATTAAAAGAATACTTAAAAAATTTTTATTTATTAAAAAAAAATAAATTCCTAAAAAAAATAAAACCCCATAACTTGCGGGTTGATACCCTGCGTCTATGATACTTTGACCTGCAACACCTGAAAAAAAACTATTTTCATGAAATATCAATATAAAAAAAGTAAACCAAACTATAATAAAATTTGATTTTTCAAGATTTGTGAAAATACTTTTACTAATTAAAAACAATGATAATGCACATAAACTCAATAGAACAAAATGCATAAAGTATAAAATTTTTACAGAAAAAAATTTTATCAAAATATAATTAAAATAGGTGAATAAGGGTATATGATCTGTTTGATTGGCAATCCAATCATTTTGAAGTTTATTGTCATTAAAAATTTCTAGAGCATGAATTAAAACTACGAAAGCTCCTTTAAATAAAGTGAATTGTTGAATTGTTAAGGCAAATATTACGCTAAGAGAAAATATAATAAAGAAAATTTTATTGTTTATATAAAATTGATTTAGTTTAAATAACATTTATTTATTTTTAATCATCCTGTAAAAATTAATTGAATAATAAATTTTTTTGAATGCAAATTAGATCTTTGTTTAATTTCAAAAATTTGTAATTGTTTAATTCTAATAATTCAATGAGATCTTCCGCTTTATTTTTTTGTATATGAATCCACTCAAAAATTATTAATGGTCTGATATTTGTATTTTGAATAAAATTTGTTATTAAAATTTCATCATAACCTTCTGTATCAACTACTAAGAGATCTAGGCTTTGAAAATTATATTGATCAATAAGTTCTTCAAAATTAACGCAATCGATCTCAATAGATTGTATATGACTAGATTTTATACCATGATACTCTAAATGATTTTTATTAAATGATGCTAGAACAGTTAGCCAACTTACATCCTTGCTTTGATATTTTTTTTCATAAAAGTCGTGATATTTTGGATTTACTGAAAATATTTCTCTCTTACCACTTTTTATATCAATAGCTTTATTAACAAACTTTACATTTTTATAGCCAGAATAATTTTTTTCTAATTGTACAAAGGCACTTTTGATTGGTTCTACTAATAATACATTTGTATCCGTGTTTATAGATTTTCTCAAAAAATCGTCACTTTTTCCGTCATTAGCACCGATCTGTATTATGTTATTTATTTTTTTTTTATTAATAAGAAGTTTTATTAAATCACCACTATTTAAAGAAGAAGACTCAATAAATCGCTCAGTTTTTATTGTTTCTTTTGGAAACATTTTAAAACCTAGTGCTCCTAAAATTTTTTTCAAAAACTTATTTTTTTTTACATCGTGACTCATTTATTTATTCAGTAAGTGCTTTTTTTAAATAAGTAAAATCAAGTTTACAATCTTTATAACCTTTTTTTACTACATTAAGATATCTTTCAGTGGGAAATCTAAAAGGTGTTTTGTTAGTCATTGTATAAGTCATAACTTTTTTTCCATAATATAGAAAATAATACTTTTTATATAAAATTGGATAATCCTCATAAACATCGAGTTTTTTTTCATCACTTTTGGATATTTCAAAAAGTCCACCAGGAACAATTGAATTTTTTTTTGGCTCTATGTCAGCTGCTCTATATTTACTTCTAAAGGTTAATCTAAAATCTTTTAAATTTATTTTTTTTAAAAAAACACTATCCTTACATCTTCTTTTCATTTGAAAATGATGAAGATTACTTCCATATGCAAAATAAAGCATTTATCGATCTACTATTTCAATTTTTTTTTCTTTTATAAAATCTAAAATCTGAGCATTACAATTGTCTATTTTTGATTGATGCTCAGATCGAAGAACTATGGAAACTCCAAGTTTTCCTGCATGGAAAAAAGGATAGCTTCCAATTTCAACATCTTTATTCTGATCTTGAACTTTCGATAAAGAATTTGCAATTTCACTTTCTACAGTTCTTAAACTTATTGTGTGACTCAATATTGGATCACCACCTATAATTTTTTGTTTTAAACTACCTAACATAGATTTTAGTATTGATGGAACACCTGGTAAACAAAACACGTTCTCAACACTAAATCCTGGAGCCCCACTTGTTGGATTTAAAATTAATTCAGCATTACTCGGCATCCAAACCATTTTTTGTCTGCCTTCATTAAATTCTCCTGGCTTGTAGTAACTCTCTAATATCTTATAAGCTTCTTGATGAACTTCATACTTTAACCCAAAAGCCTCTGAGACAGACTCAGCTGTGATGTCATCATGTGTTGGACCAATACCACCAGTTGTAAAAACATAATCATTATTTTTTCTTAAAACATTTAAATTTTCAATTATAGTTTTTTTTGTATCTGGTATCACTCTCACTTCATTTACCTGAACTCCGAGTGAATTAAGCCATACAGCTAAAGTGCTTGTATTTGTATCTTGAGTTCGACCTGAAAGGATTTCATTTCCAATTATTAATATAGCAGCATTAACTTTTGTATTTTTTGTCATATTATTTATAATTTGAATATGGAATTTACCAAGTCTTTAACAAAAGGCAAATTAATCAAAAGATATAAACGTTTTTTTGTAGATGTAAAAATAAATAAAGAAGTTGTTACAGCTCATTGCCCAAATACAGGCTCAATGAAAGGTCTGCTAGATGAGGGAAATGAAGTATACTTACTCAAAAATGATAATCCAAAAAGAAAACTAAAATTTGGTTTAGAGTTAATAAAAGCTAGAAATAATTTAGTTGGTGTAAATACTCACATGGCTAATAAGATTGTTGAACATGGTTTAAATGCTAATCTAATTAATGAATTAAAAAACAACGATAATATTAAATCGGAAGTCTTTTATAATAAAGAAACTAGATTTGATTTTTTAATAGAAAAAAAAAAGCAAAAAAGCTTTATCGAAGTTAAAAATGTAACTCTTTTTAGAGAAAAAAAAACTGCTGAATTTCCTGATGCAATTACTACAAGAGGTTCAAAACATCTTCTCACCCTTATTGATGCCATAAAAAAAGGTTATAAATCTTACTTGATCTTTTTAGTTCAGATACAAAATATGGAAAATTTTAAAATTGCGAAAGATATTGATGAAGAATATTATAAAAACTATCTTATTGCGAAAAAAGCTGGTGTTAATTTTCTTGCTTATAGATGCAGACTTAATTCAAAAGAAATAAGAATAGAAAAAAAGTTAAAAATTATAAATGAATAGTTATTCAGAAAAATTTGAAAAAATGAGAATTGCAGGAAAACTTGCAGCTCAGACCCTAGATATGCTTACTGAAAATATAAAAGAAGGTATTTCAACTGCACAAATTGATAAACTTGGCTACGAATTTATTAGAGACAACGGAGGTTACTCTGCCCCACTTTATTACAGGGGTTTTACCAAATCATTATGTACTTCATTAAATCATGTTGTTTGTCATGGAATTCCTTCTGAAGAAAGAATTTTAGAAGAAGGTGACGCAGTCAATGTAGATGTTACAGCAATCATTGATAACCACTACGGAGACACAAGTAGAATGTTTTGTATAGGTAAAACTTCTGTAAAATTAAATAATCTTATAGATGCAACTCATGAGTCAATGATGAGAGCCATAAAAATTTTAAAACCTGGAAAAAAACTTGGAGATATTGGTCATGAAATTCAAACGTATGTAGAAGAAAAAGGTTTTTCAGTTGTCAGAGATTTTTGTGGACATGGTATAGGTACAACTTTTCATGAGTCACCAAATATTTTACATTATGGAACTAAAAATACCGGAATGGAACTAAAACCAGGAATGACATTTACAATTGAACCTATGATTAATGCGGGTAAATTTGCTACAAAAATGCTCAATGATGGCTGGACAGCAGTTACAAAAGATAAATCTCTATCTGCGCAATTTGAACATACAGTTGGAATTACAGAAAATGGTTATGAAATTTTCACAGAATCTGCTAAGGGTTATTCAAAGCCTCCATATTTATAATTGATGATTAAAAGATATTCGAGAAAAGAACTTACTGATATTTGGTCAGAAGAAAATAAATACAAAATTTGGTTAGATGTAGAGATAGCTGCAGCACAAGCTATGGAAAAATTAAATCAGATTCCTAAAGGAGTCTCCTCAATTGTTAGAAAAAAAGCGCGAATTAACGTTAAAAGAATTCATCAAATTGAGTCACAAGTTAAACATGATGTCATAGCTTTTTTAACTTCTGTTACAGAGAAAGCTGGGATTAAAGCAAGATATCTTCATCAAGGAATGACATCATCAGAT
>CACEKW010000035.1 GCA_902560185.1 uncultured Pelagibacteraceae bacterium
TTGTGGGATTGAAGCAAAAAAATTACTAATTAATATAATTGGAAACAAAGAGGTTGAATGTGTTGAAGAGGGCAAGGATCAGTATAAAAGAATTTTAGCTGAATGTTTTGTAAATAATATCAGTTTATCAAGTTATTTAGTAAAAGAGGGCTATGCTTTTGCATATAGAAAATACTCAAAGAAATTCGTCCCTGATGAGAACTATGCAAGATCAAATAATTTAGGAATGTGGTCAATGAAATTTGAATATCCTTGGGATTGGAGAAAAAAAAATTAATCTTTTTGTAATTTTTTCTCTAATTTTCTAACTAAAAAAGAAACAACCAAAATTAAAATAAGATACTCCAGGATTAAAAATGTATAAATTTCTAGGGGCCGATAAGTTGTCACAACTAATTCGTTTGCTTTTCTTGTTAAATCTCCAATACCAATAATTGACACAAGTGACGACATTTTAAGAACATAAACGAACTGATTACCTATAGCTGGTAAAATATTCTTTATCGCTTGAGGTAAGATAACTAAACGTAATTTTCTAAAAAAACTTAATCCCAAAGAACTACCCGCTTCCCATTGTGATTTTTTAATTGAATTAATTCCTGCTCTAAATATTTCTGCTTGAAAAGCACTTTCACTAATTGAAAGAGCTATGATACCAGAAACAAAAGGACTAAAACTTATACCTGTCATAATTGGTAAACCATAATAAATCCATAAAATCAAAACGAGTAAAGGAATTGCTCTTACAATCTCTACATATCCAATATTGAGATAGGTTAAAAATTTACTCTTAGCTAGTGATGGAATAGCAACTAAAAGACCTAGGATAATTGAAATAATTATAGAGACTATACTAATATAGATAGTGGTTGTTAAACCACTTAATAAAAACTTTAAGTTAGTTAATCCTTCAATATTGTTTGGAGACAAGATTAACCAATTTAATTCACTTTTACCGCATGAAGTTAATGGGAAAATTAAGAGTAAAAAAAATAAATTTCTCACTCTTCAAGTTATAAAGAATTAAAAACTAATTACTAATTTTTTATAAACTCTTTAAATTATATTTAGCTAATAACTTAGTGAAGAACCCTGAGGATTTTTTATCTTTAATCCATTTATTTACGTAATCGTTCCACTTAGTATCACCTTTTGGCACCATCATCGCTAAAAAAGCCGGATTTTTTCCACCATCTGGAACAATTGCTAATTGAGGATATTTGATAACCAATTTATTTGCTTCTGTTGAACTTGTAATATTACCATCAGCTCTACCTGCTAATACTTCTTGAAAGTCTCTAGCTGGAGCTTCAATTGAGTTTAATTTTGATTTTGGAAAAAATTCTTTTGCCTTTTCTTCTTGAGAAGTACCAAGAGTAGTTGCTATCGTTACGTTTTCGTTATTTAGGGAATCCCAAGTAGGGAATTTTTTTAAGTTCTTTTTAAGAACTAGTGGAACAGTAGCATACTTGTAATAAGTATCAGTAAATCCTGCTACTTCAGCTCGTTTTGGAGTTTTTGTTACACTTGTTGAAATATCATACCTTGCTGATGTTATACCTGAGACAATAGTTTTCCATTCTGCTGGTACAAATTCAATCTTTACACCCATATCTTTTGCAAGTTGATTCATGACATCAATGTCAAAACCTTTATATTTATTAGTAGCTGGATCCTTAACTGTCATGGGATCCCAATCCCCAGTAGTGCCAACTTTTAATACACCTGATGATAGTATTTTATCTAAATTTGAGTCTGCGTTAAGTGAGAATGGTAAAAAGGTAAATAATATTAATAATAGTAATTTTTTCATAATTTATAGAATTATATTATTTTTTTTATTATTGAGATCTATAATCTTGACGCACTATCATTCATCCATGAAAATAAATGATCTGAAAAGGATCTTCTCACAAATAAATTTACATCGTTAATGTCCTGATTATGAACAATTATATCAATTTTTGTCAAAATTGTTTGAGTTACAAGGCCTTTTTTGGATTTAAAATCATTAAAATTAAACGGAGATCCAGTTTCAAATAAATCAAAAATTTTATCACCTTTAAGATTTATTAATACAAATTGGTCTGTGACATCAGTTACAGCACCCAAATTTGTTTTACAAATATTTTTATTGAGTAATTTTTCTACATCATAATTATTATGATCTGATTTTAAAATTTCATTTGAAAAAATCATCCATTCATCTGGGCTTAACCATAGAGCTGTTAATTGATCACTTCTTGAGGAAGTATTTGCTTCATTTGGCAAAAGTAGATTTAATGATTTTCCAACTGCAGATAAAAACTGTCTTTTTTTTCCTCTAATAATAAGTTTCATGACAGGTTTTATTTCTCTCATTTGCAAACCTGGATAAGATTTATCATTTTCAATTACATTTGAATAATTAAGCATTTAATCTTTTGTTCTCCTTGTCTAGGAATACCGGATCTGTAACCGTTACATTGATTTGTTTTTTTTCCATTGGAATTATTAATTTTTGACCCATCATATTTTTTCCACCCTTAACTACTCCAAGAGCAATAGATTTTTTTAAATTTGGACTAAAATAACTAGAGGTAACATGACCTAACATTTCTATTGGTTTTTTATTCATATCTGCAACAATTTGTGCCCCTTCTTCTAATATTTCTTCTGGATTGTCTGTGATAAGACCTACTAATTGTTTCCTATCTTCCCTAATAGTATCTGATCTATATAAAGATCTTTTACCTATAAAATCAAATTTCTTTTTACTAACTATCCAATCCATTTGTAAATCAATTGGTGTCATAGTTGCATCTGTGTCTTGACCGGCTATGATAAATCCTTTTTCCGCTCTTAATAAATGCATTGTTTCAGTCCCATAGGGAGTAATATTAAATTCTTTTCCTGCCTCCATGCAATTTTCCCATACTGATGTAGCGTAATTGGCCTGAATATTGATTTCGTAACTTTGCTCACCAGTAAAACTTATTCTCATAACTCGACATTTCACTTTACCAATTTTTGAATTCTTAAATGACATATGAGGAAAATCTTTATCTGATAAATCGATTTCAGGTATTACTTTTTGTATTATCTTTTTACTATTAGGACCACAAACACTAATAGTTGCGTAATGGTCAGTTACAGATGTCAAATACACATCTAGTTCAGGCCATTCTGTTTGAAGATAATCTTCAAGTTTACCTAAAACTGTAGCAGCACCACCAGTTGTCGTTGTCATAATATAATGATTTTCGTCTAATCTGGTAGTAACACCATCGTCATAGACCATGCCATCTTCGTTCAGCATTAAACCATATCGACATTTTCCAATCTCAAGTTTTGACCAAGCATTGGTGTAAACTCTATTTAAAAATTCAGAGGCATCAGTACCTTGAATATCAATTTTACCTAACGTGGATGCATCTAATATGCCTGCACTATCTCTTGCAGCTTTACTTTCTCTTTGAACTGCTTGATGCATGTTTTCACCATCATGTGGATAATACCAAGCTCTTTTCCATTGTCCTACATTCTCAAATTTAGCTTTGTTTTCAACATGCCATTTGTGAATTGGCGTTTTTCTTGTTATATCAAAATATTTACCAACATTTCTTCCAACGATAGTACCAAATGTAAGAGGAGTGTAGGGTGGTCTAAATGTTGTAGTACCAAGCTCACCCATTTTAGAAGATGCTGTTTCAGAAATTATTCCTAAGGCATGCATATTCCCAAGTTTACCTTGATCTGTACCCATACCTGTTGTTGTATACCTTTTAACATGCTCAATAGACCTGAAACCTTCTCTTAAAGCTAATTTAATATCTTTGGCTGTTGCATCATTTTGAAAATCTACAAATGATTTAGTTTTCCCTACAATCTTATTTGAAGGTAATAACCAGATATTTCTTTTTGATTTGTTAAATGCCGAATATATTTCAATATTTTCGTATTCGGTTTTCTTGATGTTTAAAAATTCTTTGAGTAATTTAGATGCATTAATTAATATTTCATCCAAAGTAAAATCACCATTACAACTTCCGATACTTATCTGATTTGACGGATAAGTATTTGGAATAAAAACTTGATCATCATCTCTAAATTTAAGTTTTCCACCCGATTGAGTGAATAGATGAACTGCTGGTGTCCAACCCCCTGAAATACCCAAACTATCGCATGAAATATTTTCTTTTGATCCTATAACCTTTTGACCATCTTTAGACAATTTCATTATAGAGACACTATTTATTCTTTTGTATCCAAATGTATCTACAATTGTGTAACCTTTATAAATCTTTATATTGTTCTTTTCAGTTTCTTTAATAAGTTTAGAATCAATTTCTTCTCTATTATCAATTATTGCTTGTACTTTAATCCCTTTTTGAATTAAGCTTATTGCAGTTTCATAAGCACTATCATTATTGGTAAATAAAACATTTTTCTCTCCACATGCTACACCAAATAGATCTGCATATTTTTTTATAGCAGATGAGAGTAATATCCCTGGGCGATCGTTATTGTCAAAAATTAAAGGTCTTTCTATAGACCCTGTGGCTGTAATAACTTTTTTAGCACGTATTTTGAGTAATTTTTGACGAGTTTTATTTTCTCTTTGTTCAAGTGGCAAGTGATCAGTTAAATTTTCCCTTGCTAATAAAAAATTATAACCATGAAAAGCAGCAACACTCGTTCTGGTTTTAATTTCTAAATTTTCAATTTTTTTTATTTCATTGATTTCTTTTTCTAACCATGAATTTGAATTTTGATTGTTAATTTTAAAAAATTCTGAGTCTTGATAA
>CACEKW010000036.1 GCA_902560185.1 uncultured Pelagibacteraceae bacterium
CAATTCTATTTTTAAACAATCCTATTCTATTCCTGGAGGTGTAGCCCATTACATCTATCATTATGTCTAAATTTAATTTTCTAATTTTATTTAAAGCATCTAAATCACTTAATTGACTAATATCGATTGTTTTAAAAACTAAATTAGTAATTTCAGCTGACACTGAAGTAGGATCTTTTTGATTTGATATCAAATAAATCTCAATTTCATCTTTATTATGATTTAATAGAATAGTTTTCAAAAAAAAAGTTACAGAATGTCCAGTCTTTAGATCAGCCGACAAAACACCTAAATTAATTTTTTTATTCTTTTTGCTAGATAATTGAACTATTTGATCGGAGGAAAATTCAGTTAAATTTTTTTCTACAAATTGTCCATATTTTAAGAAATCTTTCTGAGACCATCTTTGATCATAGCATCTCCAAAAACCATAATTGCACAAATCATTAGATATAAATTCTCCAGATTTAATTACTTTTTCCAAATGATATACCATGCCTTTAAAATCATTTAACCTTGAATAAATTGTTGTCATCGCAATATTAATTGGTCTTTTATTTTGAAAAGTCTCTGGAGATGATTTGTAAAAATTTATTATCTCATCAAAATCTACATTTGTATTTTCAAAATCACTTAAAATTACACTTGCAAGCGCCAAATTTACAAGTGCATTGAGACTATTTTCACTTGTTAGTTCTTTAAGATATCCTTTTTTAAAGTCACTAACAGCTAGATCTACCTGATCTTTATTCTTCTTGTTAAGAGAAATTCTACTAATTCCTAACAAAACGAATAAGCCTGCCGTTCTTTCATTTTCTTGGGTTTTTGTAGTTATTTCAAAAATTATCTCAGAGAATTTTTTTTCTTTAAATAAACTTTGTAATTCAAATTCTAGATTTTGAACTGATACCATTACATAAAGCTATGCTGGCTTGTTCATAGAGTTAAAAAACTCAGCATTATTTTTAGTATCTTTTAATTTAGAATTTATAAATTCAATTGCATCCATTGTGCCCATTGGAGCAATAATTCTTCTTAATACATTCATTTTTTGAAGGTCATTTTTGTCAAATAATAATTCTTCTCTTCTGGTACCAGATTTTGTAATATCAATAGCTGGATAAATTCTTTTATCAGCAATTTTTCTATCTAAAACAGTTTCACTATTACCAGTCCCTTTAAATTCCTCGAAAATCACTTCATCCATTCTGCTCCCTGTGTCTATTAACGCAGTAGAAATTATTGTGAGTGATCCGCCTTCTTCAATGTTTCTAGCAGCACCAAAAAACCTCTTTGGTCTCTGAAGTGCATTAGCATCTACACCACCTGTTAAAACTTTACCTGAACTCGGTATTACAGCGTTGTAAGCTCTTCCTAATCTTGTTATCGAATCTAAAAGTATAACGACATCTTTTTTATGCTCAGTCAATCTTTTAGCTTTTTCTATAACCATCTCGGCAACAGCAACATGGCGCTGAGCAGGCTCATCGAATGTGGAACTAATTACTTCGCCTTTAACTGTTCTCTGCATGTCAGTCACTTCCTCAGGTCTCTCATCAATTAATAAAACTATTAGATAACACTCGGGATAATTTTTAGCTATTGAATTCGCTATACTCTGTAAAATCATAGTTTTACCAGCCTTTGGCGGCGAGATAATAATCGATCTTTGACCTTTACCAATTGGGCTCACTAAGTCGATGAGTCGTGGAGTTAAATCTTGCTTTTTGTCCGGTTTTACTTGTTCAACTTCCATAACAAGTTGCTTATCAGGATATAAAGGTGTCAGGTTATCAAAAGCTATTTTATGCCTAGATTTATCAGGTTCTTCAAAATTTATTTTACTTACTTGTAATAATGCAAAATATCTCTCGCCTTCTTTGGGGGCTCTAACAGGTCCCTCAACAGTATCACCCGTCCTTAAACCAAATTTTCTAATTTGACTTGGGCTTACATAGATATCATCTGGACCTGGTAAATAATTTGATTCCATGGCTCTTAAAAAACCAAAACCATCTTGAAGTAATTGAAGTACACCCGCCCCAGTTATTTCCTCCTTTTCTGCAACTTTTTTCAAAATCGCAAAAAGTATCTCCTGCTTTCTTAGAGTGCTTGCATTTTCTATACCAAGCTCTTCTGCCTGAGTAATAAGCTGTTCTGATGATTTTAGTTTTAGTTCTTGTATGTTCATGAATAAATTATTAAGGACTTAATAATATTAATAATATATATGCTAAAAAGAATTATTCAACCCTAGATAGGCTTAAATATTACAACAAATATGATTAAAATTAGCAATAATGTGGGTATTTCATTAATGTATCTGTAATATTTATGAGAATGCTTATTAATATCTAATTTAAATTGCCCTAAAATTCTTCCTAGATAAAAATGATACAGAGTTAAAATAATCACAAAAACTAATTTTAATATCATCCACTTTTGTCCTAATTGCTCAAAACCTATTTCATGTATTAATGCTAACCCGAATATCCAGGATAGTGTCATTGCAGGTGTCATAATGAAAAAAAAAAGTTTTTTTTCCATGACTTTAAATACTTCAGAAACAAGTGGTTTGTCATTATTTTGTGAATGATAGACAAAAATTCTCGGAAGATACAAAAGACCAGCCATCCAAGAAATTACTGCTATTAGATGGAGAGATTTGAAAAACAAATAAGTATTCATCGGTTATATGTTTTGTTGAATTAATGATTTTAATAAATTTATATGATCATTATTATCATTTAAACATGGTACCATATCGGAATTTTCACCGCCAGATTCTAAAAAGCTTTCTTTGCCTTGAATAAGAATTTCTTCCAATGTCTCAACACAATCTGAGGAAAAACCAGGACATATTGCTAGAACATTCTTCTTTCCCTCTTTAGGCAATTTCTCCAGTGTTTTATCTGTATAAGGCTCAAGCCATTTTTGAGGACCAAATCTAGATTGAAATGTTGTTTTAATTTCTATCGAATTAAATTTCTCTGAAATCAATCTTGTCGTTTTTTGACAATAGCAGTGATATGGGTCTCCTTTATCAAAATATTTTTGAGGTATACCATGATAAGATGCTAATATTAAATCTGGCTTCCAATTTATTTCTTTTATTTTCTTATTTAGTGAATTTACCAGAGCATCTATGTACAGAGGATGTGATTCATAATGTGGTATTATTTTGATTGATGGTTGCCATCTCATTTTCATTAACGTTCTATAAACTTCATCACAAACTGTTGCTGTTGTTGCTGCGGCATATTGAGGATATAAAGGAAGTATAATCAAGTTCTCACAACCTTTTTCGTGTAATTTTTTTATTTTACTTTTGATACTTGGATTTCCATACCTCATGGCATAGTCAATAATAAGGTTTTTTTCAGAAAGTGAGTTTGATAATTTCTTGACTTGTTCTTGTGTGTAATAGAGAAGGGGAGAAATATTTTCATCTTTCATCCAGATTTCTTTATAAGCTTTAGCAGTTTTAGATGGTCTAAAATTTAATATGAAAACGTTTAATATAATTTGCCAAATTATAGGATTAACTTCTATTACCCTTTTGTCTGACAAAAATTCTTTCAAATATTTTCTAATGTCAAACCAACTTGTAGAATCTGGTGTCCCCAAATTTATTATCAGAGCTCCTGTTTTACCAAAATTAATAGGTGGGTGATTTAATTCTTTTTGCATCAATGATCTTTTATAGTTTTAACTAAATAGTCCATCATAATTGGATCTGTTTCAGGTAATATTCCATGACCTAAATTAAATATATATGGATGATCTTTAAAAATATCCAGGTACTTGATTGCTTCTTTTTTAAGGTTGTCTTTATCAGTAAGTAAAACTTTTGGATCCATACCACCTTGCACAGGAATTTTTATCTCTTTTTCAATTTTTATTGGATCAACTTCATAATCTATACAAATTGCATCTGGTTTTACAATTTCACAATATTTTTTATAATCCTTTATACCTCGTGGAAAGCAAATCACTGGAACATTCAAAGATTTAGTAAATTCAACTAAAGATGAAGTCGGATTATAAATATAAAAATCATAATCCTTATCTTCTAATAGTCCTGCCCAACTATCAAAAATTTGTATAATCTCTGCACCGCTATCAATTTGATTTTTAATATGAATTTTTAAAAATTTATCTATTATCTTTAAAGTTTTTTCAATGATAGAAAAATCTTTAAAAAAATTTTCGTTAAGTTTTATTTTTGGAGACTGTTTATTAAGAATATAAACAAGTAATGTCCAAGGAGCTCCAACAAAACCTATAGTAGACTTGTTTTCTGTTAGATTGTTATTTCTTACCAAATTTATAGCTTTATAGACAGGATCAACTCTTTGAATAAAATCATTTTCAGTAACTTCAAATGTTTGATCAAGGTTTAAATCACCAAGAATGGGTCCAACATTTTTTTTAAATTCTACTTTTTGTTTCAAACCGTAAGGTAAAATTAATATATCAGAAAAGATTATGGCCGCGTCTAAGTCAAATCTTTTAAGAGGTTGTAAAGTTATTTCAGCTGATAAATTAGAATTTAAACATAGTTTAATAAAATCAGTATTTTTTTTTCTAATTTCTCTAAACTCTGGCAGATATCTTCCGGCTTGCCTCATAATCCATATGGGATTCAAATCCGTTTTTTTACCTTTAATTACTTTTTCAATATCAGACATATTAATAATTAAATATAATTAAT
>CACEKW010000037.1 GCA_902560185.1 uncultured Pelagibacteraceae bacterium
TTTTTTGATTATTTCTAGCTGCAAATCTAATTTTTCCTCTATTAATTTTTGCAATAGCTGTATCTAATATAAAAGGTACTCTTGCTCCAGTTGGAGAGCCAAAACATATAGGATTTGTTCCAAACAAACTTTTCTTAGCACCATAAGGAGCGATTGCAGGTGGAGCATTAGTATAAATCATTGTGATTAAATTTTTTTTAACTGCTTGCTCTGCGTAGTAACCAGATAATCCATAGTGACCACTATTTTTTACTGCTACTAAACCAATACCTGTTTTTTTGGCGCATTCGGTTGCTTTTCTAATCGCAAGATCTGCTGCAACGAAGCCAATACTGTTATCAGCATCAATGTGAGCAATCGATTGAGATATCTTTTTTACTTTTATTTTAGGTTTTGGATTGATGACTTTTTTAGATATTCTTTCACAATACATTCTTAATCTGGAAAGACCATGACCATAAGCCCCAACTAACTCGGCATTAATCAAAGCATTTGCTGAAATAACAGCATGAGGATTGCTTAATCCGTGATTTTTAAAAATTTTAATGACTTCTTTTTTAAGATTTTCTGTTTTCAAATTAGCCTTTTCCACGCCATGGAATTGTTTTGTCTATTATTTTTCTCAAAGTGACATCAAATAATAAACCCAACATTCCCATGATAAATATAGTGATCCAAATAACTTCGTATTGAAAATATTTTTTTGCAACGTTTTCAACAAATCCTATACCTGTTGTTCCAGCTAAAAACTCAGCTGCAACTAAAGTTCCCCAACACATTCCCACGGCAACTCTTATTCCAGTAAGTATTTCAGGTAAAGAATTTGGAAAAATTACATATCTCAATATTTGTTTTTTAGATGCACCAAGTGAGTGAGCTGCATGGATTTTTGACAACTGGGTACCAGAGGCGCCAGCTCTTGCAGAAATAATCATGATTGATAATGAGACCATAAATAATAAAAAAACTTTCCCGGTATTATCAATTCCTAAAACTGAAATAATTAAAGGAGCCCAAGCCAGAGGGGGAACAGGTCTATAAAGCTCAATTAACGGATCAAAGAAACCTTTGGCGAATCTATTTAATCCCATAAATAAACCAAGTGGCACACCAATTAATATTCCAAACACTAATCCTAAAAATACTCTTAAAAAAGAATCCCAAATATGACCATAAGGCACTGGTACTTTAAATAACTTAAAGTCTCCTGTTACTAATTTTAAAACTTGGCCTTTAAAATTTTGTTTAACAATTCCATCTTGAGTGTGAACTGGGTATTCACCAGGAAGAATATCAGCAATCCAATCTGGTAAAATAAAACCAATCATTTTACTTACATCAACCAGTTCTATCCAGAGAAGAGGAATTTCTTTGTAACCTACACTCGGTTTAAGCATAAGCATAAACTTATCAAATGTATCTGACGGCTTAGGTAACCATCTACCAGATCCTTGTTCCGAACAGCTTGGCCCACTTGCAACAATAGTGCCAGCTGGGAATAAAAATATATCTACAAACCTCAATCCTCCTTGAGCTTCTTTTTGGGCAACATCAAAATTGATAATTGCATTTTGCATTTCATTTAATGCATTGGGTGGATATATACTTGCAAATTCTATTCGTCGTGCAATTTTAACAATGTCTTTGGCGTAAGTTGAAGCTACTTCTTGAGTATCATCTAAATTTTTTCGATAAGCCTTTATCTCATCTTTGAGTTCTTTTATTTTATCTTTAAATTGTGGATTATGATTTCTTAACTTAAAGAATTCATCACTAATAATTTGTAACTCTTTTGCAGCAGCATCAAATTTCAAACCTCTTTTAGTCTCTGGAACTAAAGGTACCTCGATAGTATTTTCTATGGATCCTGTTCCAGATTGGACTTTTATAATTCCCCAATCTCCTTGCTCACTTACTGCTTTAAGTCTTTCATTAGCTTCTTGTTCTGTTTCAAAAGGATATTCAGGTTTTCTAAAATTTTCAGTTAATAAGTTAATTTTACCCGTGATGTCATCTATTTTAAATTTCGTTTCATTTTCAATTAAATCTTCATTGGTTAATAAAGGAATTAGTTGAATAGTTTTGTTGATAAACTCAGTAAGCTCTGTTTTTTGTTGCAAGTTTAGATCTTCAGAAAATTTGATTTCATTTAAAGTTGCTTTGAGATTTTTATTTTCTTTTTTAATTTGAGCAGTACTTTTGAATTCTCTTTCCTCTATTGGAAATTGATATTTCAAACCTAATAAAGAGTCGTTAACCTTTGCTACTTGGCAAAGTTCATTAGCCGATTTTGGGTAAAAACCTTTTGCAATATCCCAAGAATAATAAAGCCATACCAATAATAGAAAGCTACTTCCTACTATAATCCAATGAGTACCACCTCTTGCTCTTTCAGGATTTCCGAATACGGCGTCAACTTTTTCAGTTTTGATCAATCTTCTTCCATAAAGAATACAGCCAATAACTGCAAAAAAAATTAAAAAGGTGACGATTTGAGTTAACATTTAATTATCTTTCCCCATAATTTCTTCTTCCATATTCCAAATCATCTCTAATATTTCTTCACGTTTCGCAGAAAAATCTTTGTTTTTTTTGATTACCCTTAGATCTTCTTTTAATCCCATTGAAGCAAATGGAAGATTATATTCTTTATGAATTCTACCTGGTCGAGGTGCCATCACATATAATCTCTCACCAAGTAAAAGAGCTTCTTCAACTGAGTGGGTAATTAAAATAATTGTTTTCCCTGTCTCTTTCCAAATTTTCAAAACTAGAGACTGCATTTTCTCTCTTGTTAATGCATCAAGGGCTCCTAAAGGTTCATCCATTAAAATTAGATCGGGATCATTAATCAAACATCTTGCGAGTGCAACTCTTTGCTGCATACCTCCTGAAAGTTGATAGGTTGGGGTATTACCAAAACCTTTTAAGCCAACTATTTCTAACCACTCATCAACTTTTTTTTGAGTTTCAATTGGATCTTTTTTTTTCATTCTTAATCCAAAGTTGACATTTTCAGCAACTGTTAACCATTCAAACAATGCACCTTGTTGGAAAACCATACCTCTCTCTACACCGGGTCCATCAATTTCTTTACTATTTAATGTAATACTTCCGGAAGTTGGTCGAATAAATCCTGCGGTAATATTTAATAAAGTTGTTTTTCCGCAACCTGATGGTCCAAGAACTGTTAACAGTTCTCCTTTTTTAAGAGTAAAATTTAAATCTTTTAGAGCGTGAACAGTTTCTCCTTTTGGAGTTTTAAAAATCATATTAAGATTTTGAGAAACTAGATCACTCATTTGTCCACTTTATATTAGAATTTATAGTAAAAAAATAGGCACCAATTTAATAAAAAATTGGCGCCTATTAAAATTTTAATTACCTTTAAATTACAAAGGTAAGAAACTTGTATCTACGTTTCCTCTTGGTGTTCCCATTCCTTTTAGGAATGCATCAAGATTTCCACTTTCCATAGAACTTTTTGTTTCCTCTGGAGTTAGAAATTTGAAACCACTTAAAGTTTCTTTCATGTCAGGAATTTTCATTTCTGAAGCTTTTGACATTGCATTCATATCGCTTTTTCCAGCTCTATATCTTGCATTCGCTTCATGAGTTACTTCAATGAAAGTTCTTAACATTCCTGGGTTTTCCTTCATAAACTTTGTAGTTACAGAAGTAATATCAATCCCTAGGATACCTGCATCTCTAGCTTCTTGAACTGTTAGTAATCTAGATCCAACTGCAGTAGCAGCTTTAATAGAATTACCACCAAATAAACATGCCATTACAACATCACCGCTTACTAAAGCAGCAGCACCTTCTTCAGGGTCCATTTGAATGATATCCATTTTTTTTCTATCTGCTCCAACAACTTTCATACTCTCATCAAAAACATATTCCGCCATTGTTCCAAGTGGAACAGCAACTTTTTTACCTTCTAATTCAGTTGCATTAGCTTTTGTAATTCCAGATGCATTAGATGTAACACAAGTTGTTCCTCCCATTCCGTATTCCATTGCAATATCAACTAATTTGATAGGTGCTTTAGATTTTACAGCGTTAATGAATGGAACTAAACCTTGAGAATATGAAATATCAATATCTCCTGCTAACATCGCATCAGTCATAGCACCACCATTAGTAAAGTTAGTCCACTTTACTGGAACCCCTAGAGCTTTTGCGAAGTTTTTCTTCATCATGTCCTCTAGATTTGGACTTGGCCACTCTAAGAAGTAAGCAACTCTAACTTCATTTGCCGCTGAATTAGCAACAGATATTGAAAGATTAAGAGCTACAAAACATCCAAGAATAAAACTTATTATTTTTTTCATTTATGCCTCTTCCTTGTTTATTTATATGTTTCAATTTTAAGATTAATTTCACCTATATGTAAAACAAAAAAATGATCATTATAGTTACACAACTTTAAGTTGTGACATTATTTTGGTGGTTAATTTAAGTTAATTAGTCTAAGGATTCATTTATTAAGTATTTTAAAATTTAATTATGAGCTCAGAAAAAAGAACATCAGTACCTAATTCACTTAATGAACATTGGATGCCATTTACATCTAATAAGGATTTTAAAGAAAATCCAAAATTAATTGTTGAGGCAAAAGGTGTTTATTTAAAAAATCATCATGGCAAAACACAAATTGATGCAAGCTCAGGAT
>CACEKW010000038.1 GCA_902560185.1 uncultured Pelagibacteraceae bacterium
GCGTTTTTTGTCATAGAAATTCTATTTTCTACCTTTAGATAGCAGTTGTTTGTAAAGTTTTACATCTGCATTTCCTTCGCATCCTATGACTAGAATATTTGAGCTTTCATTAAGATTGAGGAATTTTTTAGCTTTAATATTGTTACATATTCCGATTAAAGCAATAACGCCTGGAGCTGCACATTCACCACCTGTAATAGAAGTCTTGCTAAACTTTTTATCTTTTAGGCCAGCTATAGTTTTTGCAATATTTTTATCTGAGATCGATACACAACAATCGCTGGCGCTTTTTAATATTTGCCATGGCACCAAAGACATCTCATTACACGACATCCCACCCATAATGCTCTCTTTTTTAATTCTAATTTTTTTAAGTTTATTGCCTTTAATACTTTGAAGTACACAATCAGCTTGATCAGGTTCGACGATTATAATTTTAGGTATTCTTTTAAAATATTTTGCAACACCAGCTACTACACCTGCAGCTAATCCTCCAACACCTGCTTGCAGAAATATATGAGTTATATACTGATTAGTTTGTTTGGAGATTTCTTTAATCATGATTGAATATCCTGCCATAGTAAGTTGAGGAATATATTTATAATTTTTTGTTGATACATCTTGGACAATTTTCCAATTATTTTTTTTTGATTGTTTTTGACACTCTTTAAGGGAGTTTTCATAATCTCCTTTAACTCTTATAACTTCAGCACCAAATTTTTTAATTTCACTTACTCTTGTTTCACTTACATACTGACTTACAAATATTTTACATTTTAATTTTAATCTTTGCGCTCCCCACGCAACCGATCTACCATGATTACCTGCAGTTGCAGAGGAAATTGTAATATTTTTTTTTCCTCTAGATATTTTTTCTACTGCATAAGCGCCACCAAGGGCTTTGAAGGATTTTAAATGAAACCTTTTAGACTCATCTTTGTAAAAAATATTATTGAGTTTTAAATTTTTTTGAAGTTTATTAAGTTTTAAAAGAGGAGTAGCTCTATAGTTTCTCCAGCTAGAAATTGAATTAAAAGCATTGGAAAGCATAGTGGAAGGTAAATACTTAAGGACATAATTCCTTTTGAATTTAAAATTGCCGTTGATTAAAAATTTCGTTAGTTTCCAATTCACTTTAGCAATCTAAAGTATTTTGACTTTCCCATTTAGTGACGGGCTTTGACTTATTAAATTTTTCTTTCCTATTAAATTCTTTAATCTCTGAACTTCTTAGCTTAACAAAGCTATTAATTGTATCTTTACCAAAACTTTTATTCATTTCCTTATTATTCTTTAATTGTGCTAGTGATTGTTTCAATTCATTTGGAAGTTTTGGAAGGTTAGGATATTTTTTATAGTCCGTATACATATTACAATGCAAAGGTTTTCCTGGATTGATCTTATTTTTTAAACCATGTAATCCAGCAGCCAAAACTCCAGCTTGTAATAAATACGGATTAGCAGACCCGTCCATTAATCTTAATTCAAATCTACCAGGATCAGGAATTCTTATCATGTGAGTTCTGTTATTTCCCGTGTAAGAAATACTACTTGGAGACCATGACGCTCCTGATTTTGTTGGTGGGGCATTTATTCTTCTATAGCTATTGATTGTTGGATTAAAGAAAGCTGATAACGACGAGGCATTCTTGATTACTCCTCCTAAAAAATTATATGCCATTTTACTTAAACCAAGTTTATCTTTTGGATCTAAAAATTTATTTTTCTTACCTTGCCAAACAGAAATATGCGCATGACAACCATTGCCCGTTAAATTTTGAAAAGGTTTAGGCATAAATGTTGCTCTTAGTCCGTGTTTTTCAGCAATTGTTTTTACCATATACTTGAAGAAAGTATGTCTATCAGCTGTTGTTAAACAGTCTGAATAATCCCAATTCATTTCGAATTGACCATTAGCATCCTCATGATCGTTTTGATAAGGACCCCATCCCATTTCTATCATGCAATCACAAATTTCTTTTATAAGCTCATATCGTCTCATTAATGCAGATTGATCATAACAAGGTTTTGATTGTGTATCTCTTGGATCTGCAATGGATTTTCCGTCTTCTGAAATTAGAAAATATTCACACTCTACACCAGATTTCATCGTTAAACCTCGTTTTGCAAGTTCTTTAATTTGTTTCTTGAGCATTACTCTAGGTGAAGCCTCAACAGGTTTTCCATTCATCCAAAGATCTGATGCTAACCAACCAACTTCTTTATTCCAAGGTAATTGAATTAAACTATCTGGGTCAGGAATACCAAACATATCAGAGTCTGCTGGAGTCATGTCAAGCCATGCAGCAAAACCAGCAAAACCCGCACCCGCTGTTTGCATTTCTTTTATTGCATTAGCTGGAACTAATTTTGATCTTAAAACTCCAAATAGATCTACAAAACTTATTAAAAAGTATTTTATCTTTTTTTGTTTAGCGATTTTGAATAAATTTTTTGCCATAGATTAGGGTAACATAGTTATTTAAAAAAAGAAAAAATTGTTTCTTTGTAATAAAATAAATTTACAACTATAATTATTATGACCGCAAGTATAACTCCGTATTTAGCTTTTGGGAAAGCTACACCACGCATCTTTCTTGGTCTCAGTTCTTCATTGTTATTTTCGTCAGACATTATGATTTTTTAGATTAAAAAGGGCGCTACAAATAAATGTAGCGCCCAAATTTTACTTTATATTACCAATCGGTAATATTGCTTTTGTGGTCGTTTGCACCATGTCTTTTCCTCGCTAATCTTTCAAGTTCTTCACTTTCAGATTTTGAAGTTAAGACGTGCCAACCAACCCATACGATAATAGCAAGTATTACCAATAAGCCTTCACTAGATCCAGCACCAGGATAAATAGCACCTGCAACTTGATCTGCAGGTTTATTTAGGTGATCAATCCAGTTTGTAACTGTTGCCATATTTTCCTCCTTTACCTGGTTGCGGACGCAACTGCTTTTTCATCTGATTTAGCAGTCTCCATTATTTCATAGTCTAATCCAGCTATTTCAACTTCACGCGGAATTCTAAGTTTACCCATTCCATGTAAAACTTTAGCTATGATGTAGCCTGGGATAAGTCCAAGAACAACAAACATAATTATTGCTCCAATGAACATTCCAAGTGGATTTATAGCAGCATAAGTTGTTCCGTCCCACATAGCTCCAACACTATATCCAGATGATGGATAACCATTTAGAACAAAACCACATATAACCAAACCAATAAATCCTGCATAACCATGAACTGCTACTGCACCTACTGCATCATCGATTTTGAACTTACGCTCAACCCAGTAATGTAGTTTGTACGAAATAACAACACCGATCATACCTATGATCATTGATTGTATTGGATGATATAAATCATTTCCAGCTGAAGCACAGATGATACCCGCTAGTCCACTAGAGTAGGTCCAGAAAGGATCGCCTTTAGCAATCCAGTATCCAGCTAATAAGCCTCCTGATAATGACATCAAGAAGTTAAAAGTAATACC
>CACEKW010000039.1 GCA_902560185.1 uncultured Pelagibacteraceae bacterium
CAATTCCAATTTCTTCTCCATTGTCATTTAAACTTTCAGACAATCCATCCGTAAAAGCGTAAAACCTTGAGCCATTTAATTTTGTTTTATGAATATTATAAATACTTTTATCTTTTTGTTTTATTACTCCTAATGGTGGTGCTGAACTTTCAAACTGATCATATTTACCTTGTCCATTTCTTAAAATTGCAGGTTGATGACCAGCATTCACCCATCTAATTTCATCTGTAATTAAATTATACTCACCAACGATTGAGGTTACAAACATACCAGCTGTTTTAGTATTATTTAAATCATTGTTCATATGAAAAACCATTTCATCAGGATCTACTTTTGATTGAGCTAAAACTTCAAACAAAGTGGATGCTTTAGCCATCACCATACCTGCATGAATTCCCTTACCAGCGACATCTGCAATTATAAAATAAATGCTATCGTTGTGAGGATAAAAACTGAAAAAATCACCTGATACTTCTCTTGCTGCAATATTAATTCCATGAACAGGATAATTTTTTAAATTTCTTTTTGGTAAAAAGTTTTCTTGGACTTTTACTGCAAGTTTCACTTCTTTTGAAATTCTTTCACGCCATTTGTTTTTTTCATCTTCACTAGTCTCAAGTTTGCTCATAAGCTTATTGTAATAAAGACCAATCACGCCCCCTGCTGTAAAAGGATCTTGAGGACCTCTAATTTTAAGATCACCAGACTCTGATTGTTTATCTAAAATAGAAATTAAATCATGCTCTATAGAAACGGCATTATGTTCTGCAATATTTAAGCCTAATTCTTCTTGAACAGGGCTTACTCTTAATGGATAAAATTTATTAAAAAGACTTAAAATTATAAATGAAGATATAAATGTAAACGTACCAATTGCGATGATACCAATTAATTGAATTTTAATTTGAGAAAATCTATCAAGGCCAGTATCTAAAATACTTAGGTCACTAAATAAACCAACTGCTAGTGTCCCCCAAACTCCCGCAGCCAAGTGAACTGGCACCGCTCCAACAACATCATCAATTTCAAATTTATTTAATATTTCGTTAACGATAATTGCAATAATCGCACCGACAATCCCAACAAAAATTGAGGTAACTGAAGTCATTGAATTACATCCGGCAGTAATTGCAACTAAACCTGCTAGTGGCCCTAAGATAATATAAAATGGATCCGGCTTTTTGAATCTTAAATATGAAATACCTAATCCGGTTAACAAACCAAAAGCTGCCGCTAAAAAGGTATTGATTAAAATTAATGGAACTGCTTCATCCATAGCACCATTACTTCCGCCATTAAAACCAAACCAACCAAACCAAAGTATAAGTGTTCCCAACACTGCTAAAGGAAAACCTGAGCCCGTAAACTTGCCTTTATTAGCATCTGAATACTTACCAATTCTTGGACCTAAAATGATAACTGCTGATAACGCAATCCATCCACCCACAGAATGAACTATGGTGCTTCCAGCAAAATCCACAAAACCTAAATCGGATAACCAACCTGTAGTTTTAACTGTTCCTGTTATTGCTAAGAGTTGATCCACTGTATCATATTTAGATAAATAACTAGAAGACCAAGCCCAATGACCAACAATTGGATAAATAATTCCAGTCGCTAAAACTGTCATGATTAAATAACCATTAAATTTCATTCTCTCCGCCACTGCACCTGATATAATTGTTGCCGCTGTTGCAACAAACATTGCTTGAAAGACAAAATAAGTCATGTACTCCGCTTTATCTGTTTTAAAGAAAAATAAATCGGTACCAAAAAATCCATTGTAGGAAGTACCAAACATCAAACCAAAACCAAAAATCCAAAAGATAACAACCGAAACTCCAAAGTCTGCAGCATTCTTTAATGCAACGTTAATGCTATTTTTGTGTCTGGATAAACCTGTTTCCATACACATAAAACCTGCTTGCATGATGAAAACTAAAATCGCGCAATCAATCACCCATAAGGTGTCAATATTACTCGTTAAAACATCTATTACCTCTTGAGCCATATCTTTATCCATGATTTTAATTAACTACCAAAACAAATTCAACTAGCAATTGGTAAAGTGCTCAAAATGATTTTTTTAATTGATCGTTATTAAATTAACATCCCTCAGATGGTTGAACACCACCTCTTCTTCTAACTTCAAGAGTGCATTCAGTGGAATCGCCACTGACAAACTCTTGGGCTATTACAAGAAAATTATTTGAATCAGTTCCTCCAATACAATATCCATAACCACCGTCTCTAGGTATTGTTTGATCACCATCAAATAAAGCTAGTTCAATCTGTACAATAGTTTCCACGCCGTCATCGCTACTAGGGGACCGAGGAGCACATACTTCAGAAGAATCTGTTTTAAAGTAACTTCCTGAATTAGCATATTGTTCGGATTGAGCTAAAGCAATCTGTGCCATAAGATTTTTGGCTGCACTTGCTTTAGCGCTTTGGATATAACCTGAGTAAAGAACCATCCCAGTTGCTGAGAGAATTCCTATTATAGCTACAACCACCAAAAGCTCAATTAAACTAAAACCTGAGCTTCTGGTGATCATAAGTTTTCTTATCTAAAAATGTTATTCCGCAACATCAATTTCATTAGCAACTCTGTCAGCTGCGACTGCACATGCCTTTGGTCCACTGGCATCTTCTGTAGTTGCATCAAAGCAAGTTGTGACTGTTATAGTATTACTAGAAGCTACTACGTTTACGTAACCTCTGTCTGCTTTTTGATCGTGAGAAGTATTCTCTGATCTAACAGCACCTACAGATGTTGCATACGGATTTTTGAAATCTGTAAGTGCAGAAACAGCAGCAGCAGCAATCGTGCCACCAGTTCTGTTTTCACAATCAAATTCACCAGCTGCTGTTCCAACATCTAGACCAAAAGCTTTTTTGGCACCGACGTTACATTTTTGATCTTCAGCAGCAATATATTTAACCACAGAAGCGTGATTTGATTTAGCTGATGATTTTTTGGCACCTTCAGTGTATCCAGTATAAGCAACAGTTCCAACTGCAGCCAAAATACCAATAATCGCAACTACGACTAGTAGTTCGATAAGCGTAAAACCTTTATTATTTCTCATGGTTCCTCTTTGTATTAATTAAATTAATTTAATAATATGATTTTTAAATATTTTTTTCTAATATGTAAATAAATTAAAGTAGCATTAATAAGCTTTTTTTTTGTGGAAAATAAATAATATCTGCTCATAATGAGCTAATTTAACAATTTATGACATATAAAATAGAGGAAATTGATACAAAACGAATAGTTCACTTAAATGGTGAAAT
>CACEKW010000040.1 GCA_902560185.1 uncultured Pelagibacteraceae bacterium
ATTATTTTTTTTCTACTTTCAAAGTTAATTATATTTTCTCTAAAAAAGTTTAAATTTAATTCAAGCACTCTTTTAAAAGTATCTATTAAAAATATTACACAATCAAAAAGTATTACACCAATTACAATTATGTCTTTAGGTCTTGGTGTTACATTACTTTTGACTTTGGCATTAGTTGGAACTAATTTTAAAAGAGAGATAGCAAAATCAATACCTGACATCGCTCCTGATTATTTTTTTGTGGGCATTCAAAATGGAGAGCGTGAAAAGTTTGAACAAAGAATTTTATCAATGGATCCTGGTGCAAATATTGAAATTGTTCCAATGGTTTCTTCAGGAATAGTGAAAATTAATGGTATAAATCCAAACACATATATTACACCTGAAAATGATAGTTATTGGGTTATTGGCAGTGAACGGAGATCATCTTGGACAAAAGAAGTTCCAGAGGATAATCTAATTATTGATGGTAAGTGGTGGGATTTGTCTAAACCAAATCAACTTCAGATATCATTAGACGCTAAGGTTGCAAAAGATTTTAATATTAAATTAGGGGATATATTTACTTTAAATATCTATGGTAGAGAAATTGATGGTGAAATAGTCAACTTTAGACAAGTTGATTATAGAGATCTAAATATAAATTTTGCAATGCTTTTTAACCCTGACTTTGCAAAAAATATTCCTCATGAATATTTAGCAACCACAAAGTTCTATAATTTAAATAAATTTGATGAAACAAAAATGCTTGAAATTTTCCCTAGTTTATCAATGATTAAAATTGCTGATTATTTGAATAAAGTAACCAATGTTTTAAATAAAGTTTTCATAGCAGTAATTGTAATTTCAACAGTCACTATCGTCATTGGTTTAATTGTAATTTCAAGTGCAATAATGGTCCAAGGAAAGGTAAGAGAATATCAAAATTTGGTTTTTAAAATTTTAGGTTTTTCAAGAAAAGAGATTGTTTTTTCTTCGCTGATTGAATTTATGATTATTTTTATATCTGTAATAATGATTGCAGTTTTGTTTGCTGTAGTTGGTTCAAAATTTATTATTGAAAATATATTTGAGTTATTCTGGAAGTTTGATCTTAAAGTTTTGATTTATCTTGGTTTATCCATTGGTTTGGTTACGTTGGTGTTAATATTATTAACTAATATTAAATATTTAAATCCAAAGGTTTATCCTCTTATAAGAAATCAATAATCACTAAGATCTATTTAGCCTTCTCCATCAGCCAAAGTTTATCACTCGCCAAAAAGTAAATTTTTCCATTTTTTGGATGAACCTGTATATCTCTAATTCGTCCAATCTCATCTTTAAAAATTACATCTTCTTTTATGTTGGACAAATCATTGAAGATTAGTTTTCTTAAGGATTGATCTTTTAATGATGTAATTAAAGCATGACCATTCCATTCATTAAATTCATTTCCTTCATAAATTGTAATTGCACTTGTTGCAATTGAAGGCACCCAATACTGGATTGCTTTTGTAAAGCCAGGTTTCCATTTTGGACCAATAGGAAAGCCAGAATAATTTTTTCCTCCCCAGCCTAATATTTTCCAACCATAATTTTCACCTTTTTTTACTTCACCAAACCAATCACCACCTTTAGCGCCATGGTTACTCATATAAATTTTACCATCGTATGATGATAAAGTTAGACCTTGAGGATTTCTGATACCAATTTGATAAATTTCAGGTAGCCAATCTGGCTTATCTACAAATTTAGGATTGTCATTTGGAATACTTCCATCAAGTTTAATTCTTATAATACTCCCAGGATGTTTTGAGGGGTCTTGGGCAATCATGCCTTTACCTCTTTCACCGGCAGAGGCAAATAAGTGATTATCTTTGATCGCTAACCTTGAACCAAAATGATAACCAGAATCAATAGGAGGTTCAGCTTGAAAAATATTTTTAAAATTTAATTTTTTTTTATCAAAAATAGCTTTAGCAATAGAGGTACTTGTTTTCCCATTACCTCTGTTTTCAGAATATGAAACATAAATAAAATTATCTTTATATAAGATATCTAAAAGACCACCCTGTCCGTGTTCTAGAAAATTTAGGTTATGATCAACTTCAACAGCTTTTTTTTGGAGTATATCTATGATCTTAATTTTTCCACTTTTTTCAGTAATAATTAGTTCTTTATTATTTAAAAAAGACGAACCCCATGGGTCGTTAAGAACAACTAATTTTTCAAATTTTAAATTTTGAGCAAATAAATTAGTTGAAAAAAATATAAAAAATATAATTACAAAAAAAAGTTTTTTCACCTTATGAAAGTTTAGATCTTCCACCATCTACTGCAATAATCTGACCTGTTATCCAAGAGCTATCTTCAGTGATTAAAAATCTAGCCAAAGAGGCAGAGTCTTTTCCCTCTCCCAATCTTTTTAAAGGATGGGCCTTTGCAATACCATCTGCTAGGGCTTTATTCTTTAACATGGGCTCAGCAATTTTTGAATTGGTTAAGCTTGGCGCAATACAATTCACTCTTATGTTTGGAGCAAATTCAGCTGCAAGTGAAACTGTTAAACCCTCAACAGCTGCTTTTGTTGATGCAATAATTGCGTGATTGGTAAATCCTCTTTGAGCAGCAACAGTTGAAAATAAAACTATTGAGCCCTTATTTTTTTTCAAACTGTCTTGATAACCCTTAATAACTTCAACCGCAGAATAAAGATTTAATTTCATACATTTTACAAAATCTTGTTCTGTTACCATTCTCACAGGTTTTAAGTCAATTGACCCAACACAATAAGCAACACCTTTTACATCAGAAATATCATTTTTAACTTTTTCTATAAATCCCTCTTCCAAAACATCTGCGATAGTAAAAGGACACCCTAATCTCTCTGAAATATTTTTAACCTCGTTTTCATCTCTACCTACTAAATGTACACTATTTCCAGAATTTACTAATTGTTCAGCCAAGCTTGATCCGATTGAACCTGTCGCACCAAAAATAAGATATTTTTCTGACATAAAAAATTTAATTAGTTATATTTAATTATGAAGTTATTTTTTATACTGGGCAATCAATTATTTCCATCAAAATACCTAGACCGCTTCAAAAAAGACCACCTTTTTTTCATGGCTGAAGATTACGAGCTTTGTACTTATGAAAAACATCATAAACAAAAAATTCTTCTATTTTTATCATCAATGCGATCTCACGCAGATGTACTTA
>CACEKW010000041.1 GCA_902560185.1 uncultured Pelagibacteraceae bacterium
GAATATCCAAAACGATTAATTTACTTTTTTTATTTTTCTTTAAAAAAACATTCATCTTCTTTCTTATTTCAGGATGAATAATTTTAATAATTTTCCTTAAATTATTTTTATTTGCTAATATTGTCTTTGTTACCTCTTGTTTTTTTATTGGAAATTGAGTGATGTATTTGGGTAAAGTCTTATTTAGTTTAATAAAAATTCCTCTATTTTTTTTATATAATTTTCCAACTTCCTCGTCGGCATTAAATACTGGGTAATTAAATGACTTGGCAACAAAACTTTTTCCAGATCCTATATCTCCTAAAATTCCAATTCTAATCATTATCTAAAAGCTTAAATGTATCTTTATTAACTTTTGGTTCTATCCTGTGCCATAATTTAAATGCCTCCAGAGCCTGATAAACAAACATAGCTCTTCCATTTTCGGTTTTATATCCTAATTGTTTTCCCATTTTCAGAAATTGGGTTTCTTGTGGATTATAAATTACATCATAAAATAATTTATCATTTCCCGAACTTGAAAAATTTAGATTAATTTTTTCATTATTCAAACCAAGACTTGTTGCATTTATCACCATATGAAAATCAGTTAAGTTTCCCCATTCTAAAATTTTAAGATCTTTAAATAAAACTCTCAAATTTTCTGCCTTCTCTTTGGTCCTGTTACTAATTGTTATCTCTTGAACATTCATATTTTTTAGTGCAAAAATTATTGATGGCACTACACCACCGGCTCCCAAAATCAAAACTTTCTTGCCATTTACACTAAAGTTTAACTTTCTAATCGCACTATCAAAACCAGCTATATCTGTATTATGTCCAACTAAATGACCATTATCAAAAGTAATTGTGTTTACTGATTGGGTATGTTCTGCCTCTGGGCTTAATTTATCTAAAAAAGGAATAACTGTTTTTTTGAAAGGGACAGTTACATTACAACCGGCTATTTTTTGTCCCTTAATTTCTTGAATGAAGTTTTTGATTTCATGAACCTCGAGTTTAATTTTGTCATACGTAGCATCAATATTATTTTCTCTTAACCACCAGTTTTGTAGTTTAGGAGACAAGGAATGATCAATTGGATTTCCTATTACTAAATATTTTTTCATTCGTAATTACTCAAGTATTGTTTTATCTTTTTAATCGGTAAACCCATTATAGTATCTTCATCCCCATCGATATTTAAGAATAATTTTCTACCCTCTCCTTCAATTTGATAGACGTTATAAGCATATAATGCTTCATCTGTGATTTTTGACAAATAACTTTTTAGCTCATCTAAACTAAATTGTTTCATTGTTAAAGTTGCTTTATCAGTGTAATTCCAAATCATGGCACCATTTTGAGAGATACAAACTGAACTAATGAGATGATGTTTTTTTCCATTTAGTTTTTTTAAAATTTCTAAAGCTTGATCTCTATTTATCGGTTTAGATATTAATTCACCTTCTAAATCTATTACACTATCAGCACCTATAACTAAAAAGTCCTGGTTTTTTTGACTAATCTTGTTTGCTTTTAATTCAGCTAAATTTTTTGATATTACTTCTGGAGATGCTTTTTCTTTAATCAAACTTTCTTTAACAATATCTTCATCTAAATTAGAATTTTGTACTTCAGTGGATATGTTGTTATTATCCAAAATTTTCTTTCGTACTTTACTTTTTGAGGCAAGTATAATTTTAACCATTATTTTTATATATTTCGTATATCTTTATAATTGAAGCAGCAGTTTCCTCGACTGATTTTCTAGTAACATCTATCATCGGCCACTTATATTTTTTAAAAGTATTTTTGGCATTCTCAACTTCCTTTTTAATTTCAGATAAGTCTGTATAAGATTTGTTCTGAGATTCTTTTAACGAATTCATTCGATTTTTTCTAATATCAGCTAACCTCTCTGCTTCTGTGCTCAATCCAACAATACAAGCAAGATTTGGGTCTTCTTTTAAAATTTCAGGAATAGAATTTTCATTTACCAACGGAATATTAGAGATTTTAAATCCTTTGTTTGCAAGATAAATTGAGGTTGGAGTTTTGCTTGTCCTACTCACCCCTAACAAAATTATATCTGACTTAATAATATCTTTAACCAAATTTCCATCATCATGATTCATTGTAAATTGAATTGCTTCAATTCTTTTATAATACTCGTCATTAAGCATATATTGACCACTAGGCTGGTGAGATGCTTTCTGATTTAATAACTTTGAAAAGCTTAAAATTAAATCTCCAAGAACACCAAAACAAGGTATTTTTTTTTCTTCGCTATTTCTTGCCAAATGCTTTGCAAGACTACTATCTACAATTGAATATAGAATTATAGAATTTTGATTTTCCTGAGCATTAGATAAAATTTTTAAAATTTGGTTTTCTGTTCTTGTAAAAGAATAAGTGTGTATTTTGTAATCTATGTTTTTAAATTGAGCTTTAATTGCAGTGAAAATTCTATCTAGTGTTTCACCTGTAGAGTCAGATATAAGATAGATTTGATAAGTATTACTCATGTATAAAATGTTAATAGTAATGTTTTATTTAAACAAAATTAGTTAATTTTTTAAATTTTAAATTTATGT
>CACEKW010000042.1 GCA_902560185.1 uncultured Pelagibacteraceae bacterium
GTTGCTATTTTTTCAGGAACATTAAATGGGTTAGTTGGTCAATTATTCAATAAAGGAAAATTTTCAGAAATTGAAAAATTATACTCTAAACTCAAACAAAAATATGGAGACAAATTTTATATAGAAATTCAACGTCATGGAGATCAAAATGAAATTTCATTTGAAAAGTTTAATCTATCGCAGTCTTTAAATTTAGAAATATCAATAATAGCCACTAATGAAGTTTTTTACTCAAACAAAGACATGTATGAGGCTCATGATGCATTGATTTGTATTAAAAACAAAACTTACATAAATGAGAAAAATAGGATTAAATACTCAAATCAACACTATCTAAAAGATAATTATGAGATGTCAGAATTATTTTCTGATTTACCTGAAGCATTAGAAAATAATTATAATTTTCCGTATCGTTGTAACTTTCGACCACATTTTTCAAAACCCATATTGCCTGACATTAGTTCAGATAAAGGTGGAAATGCCGATGAGATATTAAAAAAAAATTCTTTAGATGGATTAAAAGAAAAATTTAAAAATATTTTTAATATAAAGGGTGAGGATCTTTCAAAAAATGAAAAATTTTTACTTTACAAAGATAGATTAGATCATGAACTAGATATTATTATACAAATGAAATATTCCAGTTATTTCTTAATTGTTTCTGATTATATTATATGGGCAAAAAAAAATGATATACCAGTAGGTCCCGGAAGGGGATCTGGTGCAGGTTCTTTAGTAGCGTGGTGTCTTTTAATTACAGATGTTGATCCAATAAAATTTAATCTTATTTTTGAGAGATTTTTAAATCCAGATCGTATTTCAATGCCAGATTTTGATATTGATTTTTGTGAAGAGAAAAGAGACCTAGTTTTTGAATATTTGACTGAAAAGTATAAGGATAGTGTTGCTCATATAATTACTTTTGGAAAATTAAAAGCCAGAATGGTTATTAGAGATGTAGGAAGAGTGTTAGGATTATCTTATGGTTTTGTTGATAGTATTTCCAAAATGATACCTTTTGATCCCTCAAGACCTCAAAATTTAACGGAATGTATTGCAGGAGAACCAAGACTTCAAAAATTAATTAAAGATGATCCAAGAGTAAAAAAACTTACAGATCTTTCTTTAAAACTAGAAGGATTGAACAGAAATGTTGCAACCCATGCCGCTGGCGTTGTGATAGCTGATAGAAAATTACAGGAAGTTGTTCCTTTATATAAAGATGCATCAACAGATCTATTACTTCCTTCAACTCAATTCGATATGTATTCAGCTGAGGATGCTGGGTTAATTAAATTTGATTTTTTAGGATTAAAAACATTAACAGTAATTAATAACACTCAAAAATTAATAAAAAAAAAAGAAAAAAATTTTAATATCGAGAATATTAATTACGAAGATAAAAAAGTTTTTGAAATGTTATCTTCAGGTAATACAGTTGGCTTATTTCAAATTGAAAGTTCTGGAATGAGAGAAGCGTTAACTCAAATGAAGCCAAATCATATTGAGGATATTATTGCACTAGTTGCTCTATATAGACCAGGTCCTATGAGCAATATACCAACTTATAATGATTGTAAGCATGGCAAACAAGAGCCAGATTATTTACACCCTTTATTAGAAGATATTTTAAAACCAACCTATGGGGTAATTATATATCAAGAACAAGTAATGCAAATTGCACAGAAATTGTCAGGTTTTACTGCTGGTCAAGCAGATATTTTAAGAAGAGCGATGGGAAAGAAAAAAAGATCTGAGCTTGAAAAACAAAAACAAAATTTTATTGCAGGGGCTGTCAAAAATGGAATTAGTAAAGAGGTGGCAGCTGGAATTTTTTTGAAAATAGAACCATTTGCGGAATATGGTTTCAACAAAAGTCATGCTGCTGCATATGCAATTATATCTTATCAAACAGCATATTTGAAAACTTATTATCCAAAAGAATTTATTGCTGCCTCAATGACTATGGATATATCTAATCAAAATAAACTTAGTGAATTTTATGAAGAGCTTAAAAGATTGAATATTGAAATTATTAGACCTGATATAAATCAATGTTTTGCAGATTTTAGAGCGGAAAATGGGAAATTTTATTATGCTTTAGGTGGTATTAAAGCTGTGGGATATGAAGCTGTCTCTAATATAGTTCAAGAAAGAATAAGCAATGGACCATTTAAATCAATTAAAGATTTTTTAAATCGTGTAAATCCAAAAGATATTAACAAATTACAACTAGAGGGACTTGTTAAAGCAGGGGCTTTTGATAATTTAAATATCAATAGACAATCTCTATTTAATTCCATTCCCAACTTTATTACAAAATCCAAAAACATTTTTGAAAATAAATCTGTAAATCAAATAGATCTATTTGGTGAAAATGCTAATGAAGAAGATGAGATAACTAATAATATCGATGACTGGAAGTTCGAAGAAAGATTGTCCAAAGAGTTTGAAGCAGTAGGTTTTTTTATTTCAGATCATCCATTAAACCAGTTTAAAGATGTTTTTGATGATTATAATATTTATGACTATCAAAAATTTAATAGCCAAGAT
>CACEKW010000043.1 GCA_902560185.1 uncultured Pelagibacteraceae bacterium
GGTGAAATGTTTATTTCTTGCGCAAGTTTGTTAGCTTGAAGACCCTTTTGACGTCTAAAAGCCTTGATTTTTGGTCCTATTTTTAAATCATTTTGACTCATATTTTCTATTTGTAAATTTTGTAAATTTATATTTACAATTATTTTCCTTTATTTACAAGCTTTTTATCCTTTTTTGTAGATTTTGTAAATTTTGTAAATTATAAGATTTACATGACTGATAAACAAAAAAACACAGAAAATGAGGCTCAAATCATAAAAAGTGAGGACCTTGCTAAACATAATAGCAGAGGTATTTACATGAGAGATGATCATTGTGATTGGGGTTCAAGTGGAATGAAAGATTTAGTTGAGACACTTAACGACTCTAACTAAATCAAATTTTGCTTTTTCATTAAATTTTAACTTCTGAGGTAACTACCAATTATGAGTGCAGAAAATATCTCATACGAACTAAAAAGATTTGCAGGTATTAAGAGAGATTATACTCCCGATGAAGTTGAAAGATTGAGAGGTTCAATAAAAATTGAATATTCTCTATGTAAACAACAATCAGTTAAACTTTGGAAACTTCTTAATACAGAAGATTATATAAGTACTTTAGGATCTTTATCAGGAAATCAAGCAGTTCAACATGCTAAAGCTGGTCTAAAATCAATTTATTTAAGTGGTTGGCAAGTAGCTGCAGATGCTAATAGTGCTGGCGAAATGTACCCAGACCAATCTTTATATCCATATGATAGTGCTCCAAAACTTGTTGAGTCTATGAATAACGCTTTGCTAAGAGCGGATCAAATTCAACATATGGAATTAAAAGATGGTGATATGAAAAAAGAGAAAAGAATTGATTATATGCTTCCAATTATTGCAGATGGTGAAGCAGGTTTTGGAGGTCCATTAAATGTTTTTGAACTCACAAAAAAGTTTATAAAAGCTGGTGCAGCAGGCGTTCATTTTGAAGATCAATTAGCAAGTGAAAAAAAATGTGGTCATATGGGTGGTAAAGTACTTGTGCCGACAGGGACTATGATTAAAAATTTAAAGGCTGCAAGACTAGCAGCTGATATTGCTGATGTGCCATTAATAATTTTAGCTAGAACAGATGCAAATGCAGCGAAACTAATTACAAATGATTTTGATGAAAATGATAAACCTTTTCTTACAGGTGAAAGATCTCCTGAAGGATTTTATTACGTTAAATCAGGAATTGAACAAGCAATTTCAAGAGGATTGGCATATGCACCATATTCAGATTTAATTTGGTGTGAAACAGCTACACCTAATCTTGAAGAAGCTAAAAAATTTGCAGATGCAATTCATGAAAAATTTCCTGGAAAACTTTTAGCGTACAATTGTTCTCCATCATTTAATTGGAAGAAGCATTTATCAGATGAAGAAATTGCTTCATTTCAAAAAGAAATAAGTAAAATGGGCTATAAATTTCAATTTATAACACTAGCTGGTTTTCATACACAAAATATTGCAATTTTTGAATTAGCAGAAAAATACAAAAAAGAAGGTATGGCTGCTTACTCTAAGATTCAACAACAAGAATTTGCTCGTGAAAAAGATGGTTACACAAGTGTAAAACACCAAAGAGAAGTAGGTACATCTTATTTTGATGCTGTTTCTAATACAATAAGTAGTGGAAAGAGCTCAACTACAGCAATGGATGGCTCAACCGAGTCAGAACAATTCTAATAAAACAATTCCTCTTATATATTAGTCTATTAACTGGCCCAGAAATGGGTCAGTTAAATTTTCTAGTGATAAATCTAAATTTCCAAAAAAGATTTTTAATTAATTTATTAAAAATAAAATTATCACTCATTTTTCTTCTATTTTCTGGCTCAATGATAATTTGGTTAATTTGAAACTTGCAGGCACCTCTAATATCAAAATAATACTTTTTTTCTATTTCAGTAAATTTTTCAAAATAATTATTCGTCATGTGTTCAATAAAGGAATCTGAGTGTGGTTGGTTATTTTTTTCAGGAATTAAAGTTGCTTTGAAATAATTCATACTAAGAGCGTGAAAACCAATTGATGATCTCTCTGTAATACCATAATTATGTCTAAAGTTATGTGCTCTTTTTTCGAATGACCACCATTTAGATTTTAAAAAAGTTTCAAATTGT
>CACEKW010000044.1 GCA_902560185.1 uncultured Pelagibacteraceae bacterium
TAAATTGTTTCGCTTGATGTTTTTTAGCTTTTGGCCAAAGTCTAGTTCCAGCGCCACCACACAAAATAACTGGGCGAATTTTCATTAAATTTTTGAATATTCCTTAACTTCTTTTTTCTTACCAGGATGCGTTGGGGCTCCTAAACTTGCTGGCCCGACTGTTTGGGCATATTTCCAAAGAGTTCCTGAGCCAAAATCAGATTTTTTAGCCTTCCACTTTCTTTTTCTTGATGCCAATTGTGCTCTTGTTAAACGAACATTAATTGTTCCTTTTTTAGCATCAATATCAATTAAATCACCATTACGTAAAAGAGCAATTGGTCCACCTAAAGCTGCCTCTGGACCTACGTGACCAACACAAAATCCTCTTGTTGCTCCAGAAAATCTTCCATCAGTGATTAAAGCAACTTTTTCTCCTTTACCTTGACCATAAATTGCACCAGTTGTTGAAAGCATTTCTCTCATACCTGGTCCCCCAACTGGTCCTTCATATCTAATAATAATTACATCACCATCTTTATATTTTCTGCTTTGAACTGCTTTCATCGCACTTTCTTCATTATCAAAACATCTTGCTCTTCCAGTAAATTGTAATTTTTTTAGACCAGCAATTTTTACAATTGCACCTTCTGGAGCTAAATTTCCTTTTAATCCTACAACACCACCATCTGGTGATAAAGGTTTGTTGTAAGCTCTTAAAACTTTTTGTTTTGGATTAAATTTAATACCTTTTAAATTTTCTTTCATAGTTTTGCCTGTAACCGTCATGCAATCTCCATGAATATATCCACCATCATAAAGAGTTTTTAAAAGCATCGGCACACCACCTGCTAACCACATATCTTTAGCAACATATTTCCCACCTGGTTTCAAATCAGCAAGATAAGGTGTTCTTTTAAATATTTTTGCAACATCCATTAAATCAAATTTAATTCCTGCTTCATTTGCAATTGCTGGTAAGTGTAATGCTGCATTAGTTGAACCCCCTGTTGCAGCAACTATTGTTGCAGCGTTCTCTAATGCTTTTCTTGTAACAATATCTCTTGGTTTAATTTTTTTTGCTAATAATTCCATCACCATTCGACCACTTGCTTTTGCATACTTATCTCTTTCTTCATATGGAGCTGGTGTACCTGCTGAATAAGGTAACGCTAAACCGATTGCCTCTGAAACACATGCCATTGTATTTGCAGTAAACTGACCACCACACGCTCCCGCTGTAGGACACGCTACTAATTCTAATTTTCTTAATTCTTTAGCAGACATTTGACCTGATGAATGTTTTCCAACCGCTTCAAAAACATCTACAACAGTAACATCTTTACCTTTATATTTTCCCGGAAGGATTGAACCGCCATATATAAATACACTTGGTACATTTAATCTAACCATGGACATCATTAATCCTGGTAAAGATTTATCACAACCTGCAATACCTACTAATGCATCATAACAATGACCTCTTACAGTTAATTCAGCACTATCAGCTATGACTTCTCTTGAAATTAAAGACGATTTCATTCCTTCATGACCCATGGCAATACCATCAGTAACAGTAATTGTGCAAAATTCTCTTGGTGTCCCTCCTGATGCTCTAACCCCCTTTTTCACTGATTGCGCTTGTCGCATAAGGGCAATGTTACAAGGAGCAGCTTCATTCCAAGTTGATACAACTCCTATAAATGGTTTTGATACATCTTTTTCAGTTTCACCCATTGCATAATAAAAAGATCTATGAGGTGCTCTATCTGGACCTAAGGATGTGTGTCTACTAGGTAATTTTTTTTTATTAAATTTCCGCATTATAAACTCTCAATAGTTAAAGATATTTTTTTGATATTATCTTTAAGACTACTATAGTTAGTTTTTTCTTGTTCAACAATATTTTTTGGTGCTCTATCTGTAAAGCCTTTATTAGATAATCGTTGAGAAATCTTATCTAGTTCGTCTTGATATTTGTTCTGACGTTTTTGTAAGTTTTCTTTAATCAAATTAAGATCAACATTTTCATCAAAATAAATCTTAAAAATAT